>NZ_JAYMGA010000002.1:0-202924 GCF_035656455.1 Haloarcula sediminis
CTCACGCTCCACAAAATCCAAATCAATCCAGTCTGTACTACCGCTGAGGCGGGCGATTTCTGGCATAGACCACCGAGAAATTCTCCCGCCTCACTTTTGATGCTTAACTAAACACGACCACCCACACCGGGAAAACACTCAACAGACCGCCGGAACACGGGTACGTATGAGCGAAGACGAGGCCGCGTACGACTGGCTGACTCTCGACTCGGACGAGGAGGTCCTCTGGTCGGGCAAGCCGGCCGCCGAGACGATGTACGGGGCGTATCTGGTCGGTATCCCGCTCATCCTCTTTGTCGGGCTCGGTTTGCTGATAATCGCCGGGGCGTATCTGAACCGGCAAAACACCGACTACGTGGTGACGAACAAGAGCGTCTACAAGAAGACCGGTATCCTCAGCCGGTCGGTCTCGGAGGTCGAGTACGAGAAGGTCCAGAACACCTCCTTCTCGGTCGGCGTGGTCGGCCGGTACTTCGACTACGGCAACGTCGATATCAGCACCGCCGGGGGCTCCGGCGTCGAGATGACCCTGCGCGGGGTCACCTCGCCACAGGACGTACAGAAGCGACTGAGCCGCCGTGTCAAGGAGATCCAGGGGAGCGCCGCGACCGGCGAGGAGACGAAAGCCGACGTGCTCGATGAGATACTGACCGAGCTCCGGGCGATTCGAACCGCGGTCGAGGGCGACGGCGGGCCCGACAGCGCCGGGTCGGACGGCACTGGTGGCGGCGCCCGGAGCGACGACGAGGCCGCGGACTGGGACGCCGAGCAGCAATGAGCGTCCCCGACTGGGCGCCGGCGGGAGCCGACGAGACGGTGCGCTGGGAGGGCCAGCCCCGGCGGCGGGTCGTCCACCTGGGTGTCGCGGCCGGCGTCGCCGCCGCGCTCGTCGTCCTCGGCGGTGCCGGGCTGGCCGCGTCGTCCGGGGCGCTCTCGCCGACGGTGGCGACAGTCGTCGGCGTCGCCCTCGCGGCCCTCGCCCTCGCGGTACCCGCCGGCGGGGCGTGGCTCTGGCGGTGGTCGACCCGCTACGTCCTGACCGACGCCGCGCTCTACCACCGGACGGGCGTGCTCTCGCTGACGGTCACAGAGCTCCGGCTGGCCAAGATACAGAACACCAGCTACGACCAGGGTGTCTTCGGGGCCGCGTTCGGCCACGGAACGGTCACCGTCGACACCGCCGGGAGCCGGGGCGCGGAGCTGACACTGCGACAGCTCGACGGCCCGGCGGCAGTCCACCAGCGAATCGCGGAGAGCGCCGGGCAGGCGGCAGGCGACCGGGCCGACGATATCCCCGGCTCGCTCGACGCCTGGAGAGCGGTCCGCACGGAGGTCCGGCGGATTCGGGCAGCGGTCGCCGGCGACCGCTAGCTGCCAGCCGCTGTCGGGCGGCCACAACGCGAGCGGTACTGAATCCCCAAGTCGCCTCGACTGTGGCGGGCCAGACACACGGCGCCGTCGGCCCGGAAACCCTTTTGCACGGGGACGGCCAACTCCCGGGCATGTACGTCCGGGATGCGAAAAACCGAGAGGAGGTCTGGCTGCTGGACCACATCGAGGAGATGGGGCTGGACGAGACGAACTTCCGTTCCCGAGACTACGTCATCGCCATCGACGAGGACGGCGGTCACAAGGCCGGCTTCGGCCGCATCCGAATCCACAAGCCCAACGACGGCGACCGCATCTGCGAGCTCACGAGCATCGGCGTCCTCCCGGAGTGGCGCGGCCAGGGCGTCGGTGCCCACGTCGTCGAGCGGCTCGTCGAGTACGCCTCCGACGAGGGGTTCGACGTGGTGTACTCGCTGACCGGCGCCGACCGCTATCTCACCCAGTTCGGGTTCGAGCGCATCGGCGAGGCGGAACTGCCGGCGCGACTGCAAGAGCGCCTAGAGGAGAAACGCGAGAACATCCAGCCCGACGCGGTGCCAATGGAACTGGACCGGAGCGACTTTTCGGTCCCGCCACGCTTTCGCGAGCGGTTCAAGAACGCCTCGGCCCACGAGGCCGAGCCCGAACCCGAAGACAGCGCCGAGGACTTCGGTATCGACCCCGACGAAGCGACCTACAAGTACGACACCGGGCGCTAGGTGTCTCTCGATTTGGTGGATTCGAGACGGCATCTGTCTCTCTGACGGCGTTCCATGACCGCCAGAAAACCCCGACCGGCTGACCAACCGTCTACGAACGGACTGAAGTCGGGGCTTTCTGGCGGTGCGAATTCGAACCAGACCGCATCACAACGCCGCCACAAACAGCTACCGCACGTCGATGACTTCGATGTCGAAGACGAGCGTGCGGCCGGCGAGCTCGTGGTTGAAATCGACCTCGACGACATCCTCGCGCACGGCGGTCACGTCGCCGTGGAGCTCGTTTTTCGCCTCGACGTGGACGCCGACCTCGGGCTCCTGTCCGACCATCTCCTCGAAGGCCTCGGGGTCGTACTCGCGGACCTTCTCCGCCTCGAACTCGCCGTAGGCCTTCTCGGGGGGGACCTCGATGGTCCGCTCTTCGCCTTCTTCCATGCCGACGAGGGCCTCCTCGATGCCCTCGATGATGTCCCCGCGGCCGACGGTGAACGAAAGCGGCGCGTAATCGGCCGGCTGGTTGCCCTGTGCCGTGATGAGGTCCTCGTGGCGGGCGACCTCCTGGCGCGACGTGTCAAAGAGGCTCCCGTCCTCGAACCGTCCGACGTAGTGGATGGTTACGCCGTCCCCGCGTTCGATTGGCATACAGCGTGTTCGGAACAGGAGGGGTTTAAACCCAACTTTTGCCGGCCGAAGCCGGGGCCGACGGAAGCGTCGGGCAGCAGTCGGGACCGGCAGACCGAGCCACGGCGGCCGCGCGTCGTCGGGAACGCTTAAGCCGGGGCCGGTCCACGCATCTGTCATGTTCGACCCCGAGGAATTGGACAAGATCCGCGAGGCGAAAGCCGAGTGGGAGCGGGAGGACGTCCAACCGACCGTCGACAGGTTCGGCGAACGCGAGGAGCGGTTCACGACGGACACGGAGGGGCAGGAGGTAAAGCGGCTGTACACGCCCGAGGACGTGGCTGACCTCGACTACGGCGAGGACCTCGGTTTCCCCGGTCGGGAGCCCTACACCCGGGGCGTCTACTCGACGGGCTACCGCGGCCGGCTCTGGACGATGCGCCAGTACGCCGGGATGGGGACGGCCAGCGAGACCAACGAGCGGTTTCACTACCTGCTCGACGAGGGCCAGACCGGCCTCTCGATGGCCTTCGACCTGCCGACCCAGATGGGCTACGACTCCGACAACGCGATGGCCGCCGGCGAGGTGGGCAAGACCGGCGTCGCCATCGACTCGCTTGCGGACATGGAGACCGTCTTCGAGGGTATCCCGCTGGACGAGGTCTCGACCTCGATGACCATCAACGCCCCCGCCGCCGTGTTGCTGGCGATGTACATCGCTGTCGGCGACCAGCAGGGCGTCGACCGCGAGGAGCTCCGTGGCACCATCCAGAACGACGTGCTCAAGGAGTACATCGCCCGAAACACGTTCATCTACCCGCCCGACCCGTCGATGCGTCTCATCACGGACATCTTCGAGTTCTGTGCCGCGGAGGTGCCCAACTTCAACACCATCTCCATCTCGGGGTATCACATCCGCGAGGCGGGCTCGACCGCCGCCCAGGAGATCGCGTTCACGCTGGGCGACGGGCTGGAGTACGTCGAGGCAGCCATCGAGGCCGGGCTGGACGTCGACGACTTTGCTCCACAGCTCTCCTTTTTCTTCGCGTCGTACAACAACATCCTCGAAGAGGTGGCGAAGTTCCGGGCCGCCCGCAGGCTGTGGGCGAAGCTCATGGACGAGCGATTCGACGCCGAGGACCCCAAATCCAAGCAGCTGAAGTTCCACACCCAGACCGCCGGCTCGACGCTGACCGCCCAGCAGATAGAGAACAACGTGGTCAGGGTGGCCTACCAGGCCCTCGCGGCGGTGCTTGGCGGGACCCAGAGTCTCCACACCAACGGCAAGGACGAAGCCATCGGCCTGCCCACCGAGGAGTCGGTGCGGACCGCGCTGCGGACCCAGCAGATTCTCGCCCACGAGTCCGGCGCGGCCGACACCATCGACCCGCTTGCGGGCAGCTACTACGTCGAGTCGCTAACCGACGAACTGGAACAGGAGGCCCGCGAACTCATCGAGGAGGTCGACGAACGCGGCGGGATGGCCCGGGCCATCGAGAACCAGTGGGTCCAGCGCCAGATTCAGGACGTAGCCTTCGAGCGCCAGCGCGAACAGGAAGAGGGCGAGCGAATCATCGTCGGCGTCAACGAGTTCGAGGTCGAGGAGGAGGGCGAGCAGGACATAGAGGAGGTCGACGAGGCCGTCGAGGCCGCCCAGCAGGACAACGTCGCCGAGGTGCGCGAGGAGCGCGACGACGCGGCCGTCGAGGAGGCGCTGGCGGCGCTGCGCGACGCGGCCGAGGGCGAGGAGAACCTCATGCCCTACATCGTCGACGCGGTGAAGGTATACGCCACCACCGGCGAGGTGTGTGACGTACTCCGGGACGTCTTCGGTGAGTACCAGCCCGGCTCGTCGATGTAGGTTCGGGACACGAACTATTACCCATCCCCGAGAAGCACGCCCATGGACTTTGACCACGCCGGCGTCGCGACAGCCGACGCCGATGGACTCGCGGAACTGTACGGCACAGTCTTCGATGCGCCGATTGCACACGAGGAGACCTTCGACGGGCTCCGCGTGCAGTTTCTCGACCTCGGGAACGGTTACTTCGAGCTTCTGGAACCGCTGCCCGACGCCGAAGGAGCCATCCCGGGCTATCTCGACCGGCACGGCCCGGGCCTACACCACGTCGCGCTGGCGACCGACGACATCGCTGGGGCGCTGGACGACGCCCGGGCGGCCGGCGTCGAACTCATCGACGAGGTCCCGCGTGGCGGCGCCTGGGGCCACGACGTGGCCTTCTGTCACCCGAAGTCGACCGGCGGCGTCCTCGTCGAGTTCGTCGAGCACTGACACGGGCGGGTGTGAGCGCCCGCCCGGCCCCGGCCGGACGACAAACCGCCACCCGGCGTCCATCTTCGCCGCTCTGTCCCTGATTCGTGTGGTACGATACCACCCATCGTTACGCGAGCCGAACAATCGGTCGAGTCGGTAAACACCGAGTGCAACGACACGGGCGCCCGAACGGGCCGGGGCGGACACCGGAGGGAAAAGAACTTGTCAGATGCAAGTGTGGGTCGACGTATGAAGGCAATTGTCCTTGCCGGGGGGTACGCGACCCGAATGTGGCCGATTACGCGACACCGACCCAAGATGTTGCTACCGGTCGGCGAGTCGACCGTGATCGACGGTATCGTCGACGAACTCGAGGGCGACGACCGCGTCAGCGAGATATTCATCTCCACGAACGAGGCCTTCGCCGGCGAGTTCGAGACCCACTTCGAGGAGCGTGGCACCGACAAGATAACCATGTCCGTCGAGGACACCAGCGACGAAGACGAGAAGTTCGGCGTCGTCGGGGCCCTGGCACAGCTCGTCGACCGCGAGGGGCTGGGCGACGAGGACCTGCTGGTCATCGCCGGCGACAACCTCTTTGGGTTCGATATCAGCGAGTTCATCGACCACTTCAAGGAGTACGACGACCCGACGCTTGCCGCCTACGACGTGGGCGACTTGGAGAAGGCCAAGTCCTACGGCCTCATCCAGGTCGAGGGCGACGAGATCGTCGACTTCCAGGAGAAGCCCGACAACCCCAAGAGCACGCTCGTCTCCATCGCCTGCTATGCCTTCCCGGCCGACGCCATCCGCTTCGAGGAGTATCTCGCCGGCGACAACAACCCCGACGAGCCGGGGTGGTTCATCCAGTGGCTCGTCGACCAGGGCTCCGTGCGACCCTTTAGCTTCGACGACGTCTGGTATGACATCGGCACGGCCGACAGCTACCTCGACGCCGTCGAGTTCGCCCTCGAAGGCGGCCAGATGGTCGCCGACGACGCCACCATCGAGAACTCCAAGCTCGGGGAGAACGTCCACGTGCTCCCCGGCGCGACGATCAAGAACTCCGCCGTCGACAACACCGTCGTCTTCCAGGACGCATCCATTACCGACGCCGACGTGAGCGACTCCGTCATCGACGTGAAAGCCAGCGTCGACGACAAGGACCTCGACAGCGCGCTGTTGGGGCAACACACCCGCGTGCAGTAGTAGTACCTTTTTACTTCGCCCCCTCTCCTCGCGCGGCCAACGGCCGCGCTGCGGGGAGAGGACTCGCAAAAATCTACGCTAAAAACTGCCGAAAGCGCGCCGGCGGCGCGCTTTCGGTGAACCGACGGCCGCTGGCCGTCGGATGCTTACCGCGACAGCCTACCTTTCCCCGTGAACGCGCGACGGAGCGCGCGTTCGGCCACCGCAACCGCCGGTCCGGTGGATTTCGGGAAGCGCGACGGCGAGAGCGACTGTAACCAGTGCTGGAGTGAGAACAGGAGCGGGAGAGCTAGATGAAGAATCGGATTCGAGTTACTCCAACCAGGCGTCCTCGACGACGATACTCCCCCGCGTCCCGTCCCACTCCGTGTCGTACTCCAGTTCGATGCGCTGGTCCATGTGTGGCCCATCAGTGACTAAGGTCTCAAACTCCCCGCCCTCGCCGAGGATGTGGACGCCGTACTCCTCGTTGAGTGCTTCCAGTTCGTCTAGCGCGTCGGCGTCGAGAGTGCGACCCAGCCAGGACTCGTCGAGGCCGTAGGCGGCCACGCGGATGATGCGGATCTCGAAGCCGGCCGAAAGCATCGCGTCGGCGAGGTCGCGGGGGTTCTCCTGCCAGAGGGGGGCAAAGAGGTTGGCCTCCAGGCGCTCGGCCATCGCCTCGATGCGGCTGGTCTGGTACTCGCTCTCGACGGCGCCGGCGGTGACGCCGGCGACGCCGACCTCGGCGTCTAGCTCTCGCAGCGCGGCCTCCAGCGGTTCGAGCTCTTCGTCGCCCTGCTGGCCGGAGTCGGGGACGTCGTCGGCGCCGAAGTCGTCGGGTTCGACCTCCACGAGGTCGATACCGATGCTCTCGGCGGCCAGGGACGCGAGCCGCGTGGCCGGGACGTGGTACATGTAGGAGTCGCCCTCGGGGTGGACCGTCACCAGTCGCTCGACGGGGTAGTCGTTCTCCAGTGCGCGGTACAGCGCCCACGAGGAGTCTTTCCCACCCGAGAACAGCGACACCCACACGCCGTCAGTCATGGCCGGCCGTAGCCGGGCCGTGGGTAAATCGCTGTCTGTTCGCGGCGTGGCGTTCCGAGGACGTCACTGCTCGACGAGGTCGGCCTCGATGTCGTTCTCGCTGACGTAGGCCGCGACGCGGACGCCGACGACGGCGACGAGGATACCCGCGACGATAAACGTCGCCAGCCGGGTCCCCAGGTCCATCGCGAAGCCGTTGACCTCGACGATGCCGAAGTCCATCGAGGGGACACGGAGGGGACCGAACACACCAGCCCGTTCGAGGAAGTACGCCGAGAACCCACGGACGACGAGGCCGACCGCGACCGCGCCAAACGGGAGATTCACGTAGGCGCTGCGGATGCCCTCCCGCTGGAGGAGCTCATCGAGCAGGCGGCCAAGCGAGGCCGCAAGCGCCGCCGCGGTCAGCCACGGGACCGAGTCGAAGAGGAACTGGTTCGCGAGAATAAAGAGGCCGGTCGAGCCGGGCGGCGATATCTCAAGGGCGCCGGCGAAGATGCCGACAATGGAGAGCCCCGCAGCGACGACGTAGGTCACAAGCGACACCTGCCCCGAGTACAGCGCCTCGCGTATCTGTCCCGGCAGCCGGGCGAGATAGTCGTCGATACCCAGTCCCTTGTAGATGAGAAACACGCCCAGGGCGGCGGCGATAGCGCCAAGCGCCGTAGTGGGCGCGACGAACTGGAGCAAGAGCGGCAGCGCGAGCAAGGCGATACCGACGGGGACAAGCACCGTCCGGCGCAGCTCCTCGTCGGCGAGGAACTGCTTGAGCAGGTAGTAGGTGGACTCGATGTCCCGGGCCTGCCGGACGACGACGCGGTCGACGGCGTCGACGCGGACGCGGCTCTCGATGATGGGGACCAGCCGCTCGTCGTCGGCGCTGTCGACGACGACCACTGCCGAGTCGGGGTCGTACTCGGTGACCAGCGACTCGGTCTGGCGGGCGATCTGGCGGTCGCTGCCGACGGCGTCGCCGCCGCCGCCGACGACCGCCACGACGGCGTCGTCGCCCTCCGCTTTGAGGTCGTCGGCCACGCGCAGCCCCTCCAGCAGGCAGTTGATACGGCTGTCCTCGGGGTCGATGACGCCAGTCTCCGTTATCGTCGACTCGACGGCGGCCCGCCCCACGACCGGGCACCTGTCGGCCACAGGGCTGTCCCGGTCGATACACACCACCAGCGTTGTCACAGTGGTGTGGAGACGGCCGCGAGATAAAAAACCCTCGCGGAGCCGCGCCCGAACCGGTTGCAGCTCACGCCGAGTGCGGTCGGCTTACCACCGGAAAGAGAGGCCGTCGACGTCCCCCTCGAAGGCGCTCGTGAGGCCGGCCCCGAGCGCGAACGCGACGGCCTGGGCGCCGCCGCGGAGCTTCGACCGGAGCCCCCGCTGGGGCTCGAACTCGGCGACGGTGACCGGCTCGCCCAATTCTGATTCGAGACGGTCCTCGACGTCCTCGCGGGTGCCGATGTCGTCGACCAGCCCCATCTCGTGGGCCTCGGTCCCGAGGAATACGCGGGCTTCGGTGTCCCGAACGGCTGCCTCGTCCAGTTCCCGTCCTTCGGCGACGGTCTCGACGAACTGGTCGTAGTAGTCGTCGATGAGCCCCTGGAGGTACTCGCGTTCGTCGTCCTCGAACTCCTTCAGCGGCGTCCCGGCGTCCTTGTACTCGCCGGCGGCGAGTCGCTCGTAGGACAGGCCGACCCGGTCGGCCAGCTCCTTGGCGTTGACCCGAGAACCGATGACGCCGATGGAGCCGACGATAGAGCCCTCACGGGCCCACAGCTCGTCACAGCCGGCGGCGATGTCGTAGCCGCCGCTGGCACAGACATCGGTGGCGTAGGCGACGGTCGGCCCGTCGAAGGACTCGGCGGCCAGCCGGATGTCCTCGCTCGGGACGATCTGGCCGCCGGGCGTGTTGAGCTTCAATAGCAGCGCGTCGGCGCCGCGGTCGTCGTCGGCGCGCTCTATCTGCTCTACGATGTCGTCCGCGCCGGGGCTGGTCGGCGGGGTGGCGATACCGCTACCGCCGCCGTCCCGCGTTATCGGCCCTTCGACGGCGACCTCCGCGACGTTGTGACTCGGCGCGACCGACCCCGCGACGTTGCTCGCGATGCGGGCGCCGACGAGCGCCGCCACGAGCACGAGCAGGACGCCGAGCAGCTCGGTGAGGTCGGTGGGGAAGACGACGAAGACCAGCGCGCCGGCGACGACGGCGACGAGGGTCCCCACCAAGACGACGCCCAGCCGGACGAGCGAATCGGCGTCGACCATCACTGGAACCCCAGCGGGCGCGCGCTCGTCGACTCCTCGCCGCCCTGTTGCATCTGCTGGGCCAGCCGGGCCTTCGTCTGGCGGATCTCCTCGGCCTGTTCGGCCAGCGTCGCGGTGTCGACTTCGACCCCCGCGAGGGGGGCGACGCCGGTATCGAGCAGGGCGCCCGCCGCCTCGGGGTCCGGGAACTGCGGGTCCGCCTCGACGACGAGGCCGACGCCGGTGAGACCGACGCGCTGGGTCTCGTGGACGAGCGCGCCGGTCGGCCCCGTGATAGCGCCCGATTCGGAGGGGGTCGGGACTCCGGCGTCGGAAAGCAGCGCCGCCCCGTCGCCGGTGGCGATGCCGTACAGCGAGGGTGCGTCGTTGCGCTCCGAGGGCATCCCGCTGAGAAACACCGGCGTGGCGTCCTCGCCGCGGAGCCAGTCGACCATACAGCCCGCGAAAGACTCGGCGGCCTCGGGCGAGACCGGCGCGTCGCTCGTGAGTGCCAGCAGGTCCCGCTCGGCGTCGGCGTAGATGCGGACCGGACCCCGGACATCGGGGTCGCCCTCGCTGTAGACGGCGATTTCGGGCAGCCCGTCACACCGGGCCGTGCCGTAGTGGACCATGTCGTAGGCGTCGACCAGGTGGTCGGCCGCCAGTTTGCCGACCAGCCCCACGCCCGGCAACCCCTCGACGAGTGTCGGTGCGTCGAGTTCGATGTCGTCGCGATGTGTCTCTACGTGTGCCATACGCTGATTGTGGTCGGCTGGCCGCTTCAAAGGCAGGGCTGCTAGCAACTGTACGCGTGGCTGGGTTCGGTGACAGTACCGCGAACGTGTACCGCCAGAAAGCCCCGAACCGTTCGACTCGGGGGGCTCGCTTCGCGCCTCGCTCGTTCCACTCGCTCGGTGCTTACGTCGCCCGCCTTCGTCGAACGGTTCGCCCCTTTCAGTCCCCCCGTAGCCGGTTGATCAACTGCATGGGTGGGACTGAAAGGGGCGACTGGCTCCGGGAAGACGGCCGACGAAAGCACTGGACTGAGCGAGCACAGCGAGCGAAGGAAGCGCGCAACGAGGCCCTCGACCGGCGACAGTCGGGGCTTTCTGGCGAGTTAAACTGCACGGGTTGCCGTTAGTACCGCTCACGTCTGTTCCTAGCTTCGAAACGCACAAGCGGGGGCCTCGCAAACCCCAGTTCAATGGAACCACCGGAGCGGTACCGACCCATCGTCGACGACTTCGAGGCGTTCCGGGACGCCTGCGAGCTGCCGCTGCCGTCGGCGGTCCGGGTCAACACTATCAAGGCCACCGTCGCGGACGTGCGGGCGGCCCTAGACGAGGCCGGCATCGGCTACGAGCCGGTCGACTGGCACGACGAGCTGTTCGTCCTGCCGGAGGCCTCGCCGGGGGCGAACTGGCCGTACTTCCACGGCTGGATTCACGGCCAGGAGGAGGTGTCGGCGGTGCCGGCGACCGTGCTCGACCCCGAGCCCGGCGAGCGGGTGTGGGACGCCTGCGCCGCCCCGGGGAGCAAGGCGACCCAGCTTGCGGCGCTGCTCGACGACCGCGGCGAGGTGGTCGCGACCGACACCAACCTCGGGCGCATCTCGGCGCTGCGGACCAACACCGAGCGCCTGGGCGCGACGAACATCGCCGTCACCCACGAGGACGCCCGGAACCACACGCTCAAGCCCTTCGGCGGGGCCGAGTACGACCGAGCGCTCGTCGACGTGCCCTGCTCCTGTGAGGGGACGATTCGGAAGAACCCCGACGCCTTCGAGGAGTGGTCGATGTCACACGTCCGGGGCATCTCCGGGGTGCAAAAGGACATCCTCGAACGGGCGGTCCAGGCCACGAAGCCCGGCGGCACGGTCGTCTACTCGACGTGTACGTTCGCCCCCGAGGAAAACGAGGCCGTCCTCGATCACGTCCTCGCCGCCGAGGACTGCGAACTGGTCGAGTTCGACCTTTCGCTCGCCCACCGCGAGGGCGTCACCGAGTGGCAGGGCTCGGAGTTCGACCCGGGCGTCCGGAAAGCCAAACGCATCTACCCGCATTTCAACGACACGGGCGGCTTCTTCTGTGCGAAACTGGAGGTCGGCACATGAACGACAGCACGAAGTTCACCAGGCTGCCCGCGACCGACGCCGAGCGCGACGAGCCCGAGCGGGCGACCCGCGAGGAAGTGCTTGAGTTCTGGGACGACCGCTTTGGCGTCCCACCCGAAACGTTCGAGGACCACACCTTCTGGGAGCGGGGCAAGGGCAAGCTCTGGTGTTACCGCGGCGAGCCGCCCTCGCCCGTCGACGTCGAGGCGCTGGGGATGACCTTCCTCAGGACGCGCCAGGAACACTGGAAGCCGACGCTGGAGGCGGTCCAGCGCTTTGGCGAGGCGGCGACGGAGTGTGTCATCCACCTCTCGGAAGACGAGGCCGAGACCTTCGTCGCCGGCGACGACCAGGAACTCGACTGGGACGGCGACTGGGGGTACCTCGTCGTCACCCACGACCTCGCCGGCCGCCGGGAGCCGGTCGGGGTCGGACTCTACGTCTACGGCGAGCTCCGCTCGCAGGTGCCCAAGGGCCGGCGCCGGGAACTGGACGGATAGCCAGCCGGCTACTGCTCGCGGTGGATGCGGAAGGCGACCTCGACTGTGGCCTTGTACTCCGTTATCTCGCCGCCCTCGACGGTGGCCGTCCAGCTCTCGACCTCGACGCCGTGGATGTCCTCGATGGTCTCGTTTGCCTCCGCGACGGCCTCGTGGGCCGCGTCCTCCCAGGACTCGGTCGACGTGCCCAGTATCTTGACGATTTTGACTGCGCTCATAGCGGTCCGACAGGGGACCACCAGCGGCCTAACTATAGACCGGTTAGCGCCTCTCAAGATGGGTAATGTCGCCCTATCGCCGACATCGGCCAGACCTACTCCGCGCGCTCCCGAACCGTCCCGCCGCTCAGGCCGTCCCACTCGATGCGGTAGCCCAGCCGCGAGAGGACGGCGCCGTCGTCGTCGATACCGTACTCGTCCAGGACGTCCTCGACGGTCGACAGCGACATACCAGGCTCGATGCGGTCGGCCAGCGAGTCCAGCACAGCGGGACGAACCAGCGTGCGCCCGATCCGCTCGTGGTCGGGGAAAGACTTGTCCTCGATGGCGTCCTCGCTGACGCCGTACTCGTCAGCCAGTGCCGCGAGCGACACCGCGTCGGCGTCGGGCCGGAGCTCGTCGGAGAGGCCGGCGGCGCTTTCCGCGACCAGGTCGTCCTCGTAGGGCCGCAAGGCGTCGCGGACATCTTTCACGCGGATGGTCCCCGAGTACGGAATCGCGCGGTGGTCGCGGGCCTCGATCGCCTCGCCGACCCCCAGGCTCTCGTCGACCGCGACGAGCATCTCGACGCCCTCTACGTCGGCCAGCCGGTCTAACTTCTTCTGTACGTACTCGGGCGTCCAGAACCCCATCACCTCGAAGAAGACCCGGAGGTCGGTATCGCCGCTTCCGGTGTCCCGGACCTCGCCGGCCCCGCCGGGGCGCCAGTCGAACGCGAAGTCCGGGATGACGACGTGTTCGCCGGCTTCGAGGGGCTCGGGCTCGCGAATCAGCTCCCAGTCCAGCCCCAGCGACGAGAAACGGGCGGCGAAATCGGCCTCGACGCCGCTGTCGTAGCTCACCTCGGTGACGGGTTCGACGCCCGGGACGGAGACATCTGCCTCGGTGAGTCGCAGCTCCCGCTCGGTGCCGCGGTCGTCGACGGTCGCCGAGAGCGTCCACTCGCCGGTCTTGGCCACCGTCCGGAGCAAGCGGGCAAAGCGGGTCCCGTACCGGCGCGTGTTCGAGAAGATGGCGTCGGGGCCGGTGACGACGACCTCCCGGCCCTCGGGCGTCGTTCGTATCTCGTACATCAGCCGGAGGCGCTTGACAGCCGAGACGACAGCCCCGGGGTCCGAGGAGCGCACCCGGACCTCGGTGGCATCGAACAGGGCGGTCTGTGCAAGCGAGAGGTTGTACTGTGCGAGGAGTTCGGCCGGCGACCAGCGAGCGTCCACATCGGTCAGAATCTGTCGGTCCTCCAGGTCGGCGTACAACGACGATTCGAGCGCCTCAACGTCGATACCGAGCCCCGCGGCCGCCCGCGAAAGCGCCGCCTCGCGTTCCCCCTCGGTGACGACGCCCACGTCTTCGGCCGCCTCGAAGGCCCGCTTTCGCGCCCGTTCGGGCGGCAGCGGGGCGCGCGTCTCGAAGGTCGCCTCCCGCTCGACGAGCTTCGCAAACCCCCTGACGAGCTTGAAGTCGTCGGCCCCACGCTCCAGGTCGGTCAGCGCCGTCCGGAGTGTCGCCCGGGACTCGCCGACGTGGCCCTGGTAGACACCCAGCACGCGGGCCGCCAGCCGCTCGTGGCCGCCGTCGGCGAACTGCGGGTGGTAGCCGCCGCCGGCCCGTGACACCCGCAGGAGGTCTTTCGTCAGCACGGTCGGGAGTGGGCGACGGCGGTACAAAAAACGACCGTCGGACGGCGGTCAGTCCTCGTTCGCTCTCCGGTTCCACTCGCGTTCCTGGCGGCGTTCAGTGAGGTGGCGCTGCCCGTCAGCCAGTTCCTCGCGGACCCGTCGCTCGTAGCCGGTCATGTCCGCGAGGATGTCGGCCTCGAACGTCTCCAGAAGGTCGTAGGTCCAGCGGTCCTCGATGGCGCCCCTGGGGAGCAGTTCGTCGCGCAACTGGTCGGCCAGGTCGGTGTGGCCGGCCTCGCGCAGCGTCGCCTCGGCGTCGTGGAGGTGGTCCATCGCGTGACCGGTGGCGTGGTGGACCTCGATGAGGCTACCGTGGGCCCGTCGTAGCCACTCGACGCCGAGTTCGGCCTCGTGCAGCGCCGACAGCTCCGACTCGCTGAGCGCCGGCGTGTCGTCCGAATCTGTCATATGAAAGACTAGTGGGTCGGGCTGTATAGCTGTGGCGGCGCCGGGTGTGGCTCGGCCGCTGGGCGGTCCATCGGTACTCGACGTACACGGCTCGACGTGCGTATCGGAGACAGTCGGACGCGGGGCTGTCACGAACAGCGACACCACCGCTCGATCTGGAGTTTCGAGAAGGAGAGCGAACCTGCTGACACCGCCCCTGATTTCCACTACAGGGGAAGCTGTTCTAGGAAGTCCTCGCTCTGGGCGTCGAGGTGGTCGAGCCGGTCGCCGAGGAGCTGGCGCAACAGCGTGACGAGCGTGTTGTCCGGCCCCTCGCCGGTGAGCGCCATCTCCCGGTAGCCCCCCGCAATCGGTTCCCCCAGCGTTCCCAGCAGGACGGCTTCGCGGTCGGCCAACACCAGCCGGCCGACCTTCTCCCGTTCCGGCGGGAGGTTCATCCAGTCGAGCTGGGGCTCCCAGATGACGACCGCCGGCAGTTCCTCGCGAACAAGGTCTCGCACCCCGGCGGACTGTGTGCCCAGATACACGTCGACGCCGCGGTCGAGCGCGTCCGCCAGCCGGCTCACACAGCCCTCGTCGAGCAGCCCGTCCGTCGTGATGAGCAAGAACAGCTCCTCGTCGGCCCGTTCGAACAGCGACTGGCCGCGCGAGACGATGTCGTCACGGCCCTCGATGGCCCAGGTGTCCGGCATCTCCCGCCCGGGCTGGACCGTCACCGCGGGCCCTATGTCGAGCCAGTCGGCGTCGAGTTCCGGGTGGCCGACGTAGCTGACCGTCTCGCCGTCGACTTCGACGAGGCCTGCCTGTTCGAGCGACGGCAGATGGGTGTGGACGAGCGAGACGAGCACGTCCGCCGCGTCGCTGTCCGGGGCCGACTGCATGCCCCGTTCCCGGCTCGCGACGCGGCGGGCGAGCGCCTCGCGGTCGATGTCGGTCGCGGACTCGATGACGGACAGGGCGACCCGCCGCCGAGCCGGCTGAATCGCCCTGAGGGCGGCGTCGGCCCCGTCCGCGTCGATGTCGAGCATCCGCCGGATAGATTCAACATTAAAGGCGGGGTGGTCGGCCCCGGCGACGGTCCCGTCGTCTACGTCCCATTCGACGAGGGCGGCGTCGTCGAGTTTGGGGAGGTGGGCGTGGTGAAGCCGGACGTGGACGCGGTCGCGCTCCTCGTGAGTCACGTCGACGAGTGACTTCCCGGCGAGTGTGGCGGCTGTCGTCGTCGCCAGTTCCTCAGTCGAGATCGGGGCTGTCCGGTCCTGCAGGACGGACAGCACGGCCCGGCGGTGGCGGTCTGTGATACACGCGAGCACGTCGTCGACCGGGACTCGTCGCGGGGTGGGTACGCTGTCGTTCATTATACCCACTGTAGAATACAGCTGTGGTTATACTGACAGCCTAAGTGTCTTGGGTCGCACCTATCGAAGCGCATCGAGATGGCGGTGTCACAGGCCTTTCGGAGTAACCTAGCGCTTCTGGCCGGTATCGTCCAACAGTCGACTGAACGCCTGGCGTTCGGCACTCCGGAGGTGCTGGTGGAAGGTCGGGTCCGCGATACCCATCGAGTCGGCGAGGTCGGCCGCGCTCCGCTCGCGGGGCCACTCGAAGTAGCCGCCGAAGTACGCCGCTTCGAGGGCGTCCCGCTGGCGCTCGGTCAGCTGCGAGAGCGCGTCGTCGGCGTCCGTCCCGGCGGGTTCGAGCGTCGCTCGTCGCTGTAGGGAGACACGCAACGCCGGGTAGTTCGACTCTAGCTGCTCGACGACCGCGTTGACCTCTACCGTCTGGGGGAACTCGACGGTGGTAACCACGGACGACTCGTCCAGCACGCCGCCCCGAATCCGGCCGCCAAACGCCGAGACGAGGGTGCTGATCGGCGGGTCGTTCCACGTGATTTCGACGCGTGATTCGCTTCCGTCTTCGCCGAGCCGGGTGACCGACTCGACCACGTCCGCCGCCCTCAGCGTGTCGACGTCGTCGGTCGGCAGCGATGCGTACATCAGGAACTGTCCGCCGCTGACCGGAATCATCCGGTCGAACCGAATCCGGTCACTGAAGGGCGCGTCAAATTCGAATAGGTCGCCGATACCGTCTATCTGGAGCTCGACTTCCGTAACGAGGTCCGAGTGGAGGGCCTGGCGCTGGGTCGCCGACATGATGGCGTGACCGATGAGCTGCCCGAGCGTGTCGAACACGTCCCGGACACCCGGGGCGAAGGCGTTGGGTTCGCCAGCGTACACCGCGAGAAGGCCGAACGTGGTCTGGCGGTACATAAGCGGGATGGCGGCCACTGAGTGAAAACCACGCGACAGGGCGGCCTCGCGCCACGGCACAAACCGGTCGTCCGTCGACACGTCCGAAACGATCTGTGTCCGCCCGCTCCGGATGGCTTCGCCGCCGAGGCGACTCTGTTCACCGCCCTGTAGCTGGACGGTCACCTCGTCCAGATACCCGTCCGCGTTGCCGGCGGAGGTACTGGGCGTGAGCGTGCGGTCGGGCAGCTCGGCGGTCCCGACCCACGCGAACTCGTAGGTGTCCAGCTCGACGAAGCGGTCACAGACCGCCCGTTCGATCTCCTCGCGGGTCGACTGGCTGACGACCGCCTGCTGGATGTCCTGTACCACGCGGTAGACCTGCGTGATAGCGTTGAGCTGGCCCCGCTGGTCCTCTATCTGGCTGATTCGCTCGTACCGATCGATGGCCGACGCCAGGACGTTCGCGACGCTCTCGATGGCGTGGGTGTCGGCCTCGGTGAACTCCCGGGGCGCCGTGTCGAAGGCGGCGAGGACGCCTCAGGGGTCCTCCGGCGACCCGATGGTGACGCTGAGGCCGCTCCGGACGCCCCGTTCGACCATGCGCTCGGGCACGTCGAAGCGGGCCTCGGTCTCGGTGTCCGTGACGACCACCGGGCCGCCCGAATCGAGCGTGTATCCGGCCTGCGTCTCACCGGCGGTCGCCGGAACGCACACCCTGTCTATGAGTTCATCGATGGGAGCGGTCGCCGCACGGAGCGTGAGAGTGTCGGACGACCCATCGAGTTCCAGCACAGCGCCGATGTCGGTGTCGAGCATCTCCGCAAGGACGGTCGCCGCCTCCGAGAGGAGGTCGGTCTCCGACGTGGTTTCGAGGGCGTAGCGACCGAGCTGTGCGATGGCCGCCTGCTGGTCGAGACGGCGAACCGCCTCCGCCTCCGCGGTTTTCCGCGGCGTGATGTCCCTGAACAGGCCGACGAAGTACCGCTTGCCGCCCATCGTGAACTCGTTGAACGAGATGCCAAGCGGCACTTCGTGGCCGTCGGCGTGTCGCCCGGGGAGTTCGACGTACGACCAGTCGATGTTGCGCTCGCCGGTTTCGAGGTAGCGGTCGATAGCGGCCAGGTGCGACTCCCGGAGCCGGGGCGGAATGATGTCGAGTTTGCTGCCACCGACCAGTGACTCCGGCTGGTGACCCAGGATAGTCTCGACCGCGGGGTTCGCGTAGGTGACGTTGCTCTCCGTATCGAGGACGATGACGCCATCGGGGATGGCTTCAGCGAGCGAGAGAAACGGCTGGGCCCACGGGGCGACCGCCCCGAATTGAGCCACGTCATCGTGACCCGTGACTCGCCTGACCACACCCACGAACCCCTCGTCGTCGCCGAGGGGTCGGAGTCTGAGTTCGCACGGGACGATACCGGCCGATTCCCTCGCAAGCGGGACGACGCCAGTCACGACGGCCGGCTCGCCCGCCGCTGTGCGGTCGAGGAGCTCCGCGACGAGCGACGCCACCTCGCCACCCGGGAACACGTCGTCGACCGATGCGCCCGCTATCGCCGTCCGCTCGTAGCCCGTGAGTGCGGTGAACCCGGCGTTTACTGTCGTGAGCGTCCCCGTCCGTGTGATACCGACGATACCTATCTCCGCCCGCTCCGCGAGCCGGGCGAGTTCCAGCGTGGACTCGCCGTTCGACTGGGTGACGTCCGCAGAGTCGTCTCGCTGGGTGTCCATCGATGAGTGAGTGAACGGTCGATACGTGCCGGACGTGTAAGAGCGCGAGGTGCCCGTTGCCCACCAGTTGCCACCGACGAGCGTACCAGTTCGATTCGGCGGGTGCCGCTGGACCAGCGGTCGGCTCGAAGCGCGGACCGTCGCTACCGCCGCCGCCGCGCCACCCGCTCCTCGGCCGTCGCCTCGGTGACGAGTTCGTACAGCAGCGCCCGCGACCCGTCGGCCTTCGGCCGCAGAATCCGACCCAGTCGCTGGGTGAACTCCCGCTCGGAGCCGCTGCCCGAGAGGACGACGGCGACGTTGGCATCGGGCACGTCGACGCCCTCGTCCAAGACGTTCGCCGTCACGACCCGGGAATACGTGCCCTCCCGGAACCGCGCCAGAATCTCACGCCGTTCGCTCGCGCCCGTCTCGTGGGTGATCGCGGGTATCAGAAACCGCTCGGAGAGCCGGTAGACGAGGTCGGTGTGGGCGGTGAAGACGATGACGCGGTCCCCGCGATGGCGGTCCAGGATATCGGCCAGCCTGTCGACCTTCCGCCGGGCGTTCATCATCACCTCGCGGGCGCGCTGCTTGGCCAGCAGCGCCTCGCGGGCCTGCGGGTCGGTTCCGGACCGTTTCACGAGTTCCTGGTAGTCACTCCCCGACCGGAGCTGAATGTTCGACTGTTTCAGGTAGTCCGTGAACGTGCTCTGGTGGTCTTCGTAGCGCTCGCGTTCGTCGTCGGTCAGAGCCACCTCGATTCGCTTGATGTCGTAGTCGGCCAGATGCTCGCCGGCGAGGTCGTCCACGGCGACCGACTGGACGAGCGGGCCGACCAGCTCCTCGATGACCTCGTGGGCGCCGTCGGGTCGCTCGAACGTCGCGGTGAGTCCCAGCCGCGCGGGTGCCACGAGCAGGCGGGCGATGTCGCGGTACCCCTCGCCGCCCAGGTGGTGGACCTCGTCGAAGACGACCAGCCCGAAGCGGTCGCCCAGTTCGTCGGCCCGGAGATACGCCGAGTCGTAGGTCGCGACCGTGACGCCCTCGACGCGCTGTTTGCCCCCGCCCAGCCGGCCGACCGGCCGGTCGAACTCGGCTTCCAGTTCGCGCTGCCACTGCTCCAGTAAGTCGATGGTCGGGACCACGACCAGCGTCGGGACGCCCAGGGCCACCATCGCCGCGATACCGATAACCGTCTTGCCACTGCCCGTGGGCAGTTCCAGACACCCCCTCTCGTCGGCCGCCCGCCAGGCGTCGAGGGCGGCCTGCTGGTAGTCCCGGAGCTCGTAGGTCGTCGCGAGGTCGACGGGTTCGGTGTCGAGGACCCGGTCGTCGTAGTCGACGCCGCGCTCGTCCAGGGCCGCCAGCAGGTCGGCGTACCGACAGGCCGGGGCGCGCGCCGATTTCGAGCGGTCGTCACGCTCGACGCCGGGCAAGCCCGCCGGGACCGTCCCACTGAGGCGGACCGTCCCCTCCTCGAAGGTCAACTCCAGCACACCCGGAGTACGACGGGACCCTCGTTAACGGTTTCGCGCCGGGGAACGGCGGTCGACGGGGACACGACGGATAGCCAGCGATTCCCGGGCGGCGGGAGACATCGCACGACACCCCCTGCCGTTCGGCCGACAGCGACCCCCGCAGAACTGTGGCGCTCTCTCAGGCTTGTTCGGCCAGTGTGTCCACCAGGACGCGGTTGTACTCGGGGATGTCCGCGACGACGCGTCCCCAGACGATGTTGCCGTCGCGGAACGCCGGTTCGTCGACCCAGGTCGCGCCGGCGTTTACCAGGTCGTCTTTGATGCCCAGCGACCCCGTCGCGTCCGACCCCTCGACGATGCCGGCGGAGATGCCGACCAGCCCGGCGTGACAGATCATCCCGACGATGTTGTCGTCCTCGTAGACGTCCCGGACGAGGTCAAGCACCGACTGGTCGCGGCGAATCTTATCGGGCGTCCAGCCGCCGGGGACCAGGACTGCGTCGACCGCCGACGCGTTGACTTCCTCGGCCGCGAGTTCGGTCTCGGCGGTGAGTCCGCCGCTCTTTCCGGTGTACTCCACGCCGGCGTCCGTGCCGACGACGTCTATCTGTGCTCCTTCCTCCTGCATGCGCATGTAGACGGCCCAGAACTCCAGATCCTCGAACCCGGGTCCGACCAACATGGCGATTCGTTTGTCTTGCAGTCTCATGTAGGATCACCGTTGGGAGTCCGAACGACACGGTCCGGACGTGTCTCGTCCGCCTCGGGCCCGTCCGGCCGATGCCCAACCGTACGTCGGAGTACATCCCATTCCGTGATAATCTTTTATCTGAGACCGTCGGGAAGACAGCCCGAAAGCGGTTCGCCACCGGCCGGGCCGAGACAGCCCTTTCGCCCGATAGAGCGAGAGACGACAGATTCGGGACAGTTGCGAACGCGGGGAGAGTCCGGCAACGACGGCCGCCACGGTGTGAGACGGGTCCGATGCCATCCACGGGGTCGCTTCCGGTCGGCTTTCTGAATCCTTTTATTCGCGTGACCACTCCCTACGGGTATGAGTGAGCAGGACGCAGCCGACGAGGCGACGACATCCGACGACGGGGATGCCGACGTCGACATCGAGGACGCCCCCGAGGACGTCGACACCGACGAGATAGACCTCGACGACGCCGCGGGCGAGGCCGACGCGGACCTCGTCGAGCGGGTCGCCGACTCCGACCCCGAGGAGATAGCCCGCGAGCTCGCGGCGCTGCGGAGCCAGAACGATTCGCTCGAAGCCGAAATCGAGGAGCTCGAATCGGAGGCCGGGGAGCTAGAGGAGAAACTAAAGCGAAAGCAAGCGGAGTTCCAGAACTACAAAAAGCGGATGAAAAAGCGCCGCGAAGAGGAGCAACAGCGGGCCACGGAGGACCTCGTGAGCCGGATTCTGGACGTGCGGGACAACCTCGAACGCGCGCTCGAACAGGACGAGGACACCGACATCCGCGGGGGCGTCGAGTCGACGCTCCGACAGCTCGACGACGTGTTACAGGCCGAGAACGTCGAAGTCATCGACCCCGACGCCGGCGAGGACGTGGACCCGAACGTCCACCAGGTGCTTGCGAACGTCGAGAGCGAGGTCGAGTCCGGCGCCATCGCGGACGTCCACCGACCGGGCTACGAGATGGCCGGCAAAGTGCTGCGCGAGGCACAGGTCACGGTCTCGAAAGACGAGTAGGGAGATAGCTCGCCCCGAACGAGCGGGTGCGAACCGGTCGGATTGCGGTGCATAATAACGGCTCCGGTTAGCACCACGTAGAATCGACAAAACCGACGGCACGCGGCCACTGCTTACCGTTTACGAGTCGTCGCATCTAGCAACTTTTAACCGCCCGAATCCGGTATAACCGGGTAAGATGGCTAGCAACAAGATTCTGGGTATCGACCTCGGGACCACGAACAGCGCGTTCGCGGTCATGGAAGGTGGCGACCCCGAAATCATCGTCAACGCGGAAGGCGAGCGGACGACTCCCTCCGTCGTCGCCTTCGACGACGGGGAGCGCCTCGTCGGCAAGCCCGCGAAGAACCAGGCCGTAAAGAACCCCGAACAGACGATCCAGTCCATCAAGCGTCACATGGGCGAGGACGACTACTCGGTGACGCTGGACGGCGAGGAGTACACGCCCGAGCAGGTCTCGGCGATGATCCTCCAGAAGATAAAGCGCGACGCCGAGGAGTACCTCGGCGACGACATCGAGAAGGCAGTCATCACGGTGCCGGCGTACTTCAACGACCGGCAGCGCCAGGCGACCAAGGACGCCGGCGAGATCGCCGGCTTCGAGGTCGAACGCATCGTCAACGAACCGACGGCGGCCGCGATGGCCTACGGGCTCGACGACGAGTCCGACCAGACCGTCCTCGTCTACGACCTCGGTGGCGGGACCTTCGACGTCTCCATCCTCGATCTGGGCGGGGGCGTCTACGAGGTCGTCGCCACGAACGGGGACAACGACCTCGGGGGCGACGACTGGGACGAGGCCATCATCGACTATCTGGCCGACGAGTTCGAAGACGAGCACGGCGTCGACCTGCGTGAGGACCGCCAGGCCCTCCAGCGGCTGACCGAGGCCGCCGAGGAAGCGAAGGTCGAGCTCTCCTCGCGCAAGGAGACCCGCATCAACCTCCCCTTCATCGCGACGACCGACGACGGCCCGCTGGACCTCGAACAGAAGATCACGCGCGCGACGTTCGAGAGCCTCACCGAGGACCTCATCGACCGGACGGTGGGCCCGACGGAGCAGGCCCTCGAAGACGCCGGCTACGACAAGGGCGACATCGACGAGGTCATCCTCGTCGGCGGCTCGACGCGGATGCCCCAGGTCCAGGACAAGGTCGAGGAGATGACCGGCCAGGAGCCCAAGAAGAACGTCAACCCCGACGAGGCAGTGGGGCTTGGCGCGGCCATCCAGGGCGGCGTCCTCTCGGGCGACGTGGACGACATCGTCCTGCTCGACGTGACGCCGCTGTCGCTCGGTGTCGAGGTTAAGGGCGGCCTCTTCGAGCGGCTCATCGAGAAGAACACCACGATTCCGACCGAGGAATCGAAGATATTCACGACCGCCCAGGCCAACCAGACGCAGGTCCAGATTCGCGTCTTCCAGGGCGAGCGGGAAATCGCCGAGGAGAACGAACTGCTCGGCGCGTTCGCCCTCTCGGGCATCCCGCCGGCCCCCGCCGGAACCCCGCAGATCGAGGTCTCCTTCAACATCGACGAGAACGGTATCGTCAACGTCGAGGCCGAAGACAAGGGCTCGGGTAACAAGGAGGACATCACCATCGAGGGCGGTGCCGGCCTCTCCGACGAGCAGATCGAGGAGATGCAACAGGAGGCCGAGGAACACGCCGAGGAAGACGAGGAACGCCGCAAGGAGATCGAGGCCCGCAACGAGGCCGAGGCCGCCGTCCGCCGCGCCGAGACCCTCATCGAGGAGAACGAGGAGGACCTCGACGCCGATGTCATCGACGACATCGAGGCCAAGGTCGAGGATGTCGAGGAGACTCTCGCGGACGAGGACGCCGGCCGCGAGGACTACGAGGACGCCACCGAGGAACTGAGCGAGGCGCTCCAGGAGATCGGCAAGCAGATGTACGACGGCCAGGCCCAGCAGGCCGCCGGCGGCGCAGCGGGTGCCGGTGCCGCAGGCGCCGCGGGCGGTGCGGCCGGACCCGGCGGTGCCGGTCCCGGCGGCGCTGCAGGCGCCGGCGCGGCCGGTCAGGGCGAGGAATACGTCGACGCCGACTTCGAGGACGTCGAGGAAGAAGACGACGAGGAGTAACACGACGAGTTGTCCTCGTCGGCTCGATAGACGAGCGGAGCGAAGTCTTCCGGTGTCTGTGCGAACGGAGAGCGAAGGCGCGTCAGCGCATCGTGCTGACGCTGTCTGAGAAAGCGAGCGGAGCGACCTTTCTCAGTTTGACGAAAGCGACGAAGACGAGGAGCCATCTCTCTCGGTTCGGCGACGGGCCGGGCCGCTCTCTGAAGTGGGCGCGAACAACAGGACGCTTCGTTTTTCGGATCAGTTCGTTTCGTTCCCGATAGTGACCGTATCGAGCGTCTCGGTCCGGGTTTCGGGCGCGCCGGTCAGCCGCCCGGTCCAGACGACCTCGACGGTGTCACCGGTATCGAGATAGAACCCGACCGAGCCGTCGGCATCAAGGTAGTTTCCGTCGTCATCGGCGTCGACGCGCGGGTCGTCGACGGTGAACGTATCGCCCTCGGCTATCGGGAGCCCGCTCGACTCGTTCGCCCACGGGAGCCGCGTCGTAGTGCCGTTGTCGGCGTCGGTGACGACCAGGGCGACGGATTGTGTGGTCCCGGCGGCCAGGCGGTCGCCGCCGGCGTGGCTCACCGTCACCGTCCCCGTCGCGTCGTCGTAGCTCCCCTCGAAGTCGGCCGTCGGCGCCGCCGTCGCGAGGTCGGCGCCCGGCCCGACGAGGGCGGCCAGCGCGGCGACGACCAGCGCTGTGGCTCCCCAGACGGCAATGCGCTCTACGGTCACCGCGCCGCGGGCGTCCGACCTGACACTCATTGGAGGAACTGTCTCCCGGGTGCAAAATAAGCGCCCCGGTCGCAGGTACCGCCGGCTGTGCCGAGCCGACGGCGTTCGCGATTGGTGCGAGCGTCGGCCGACAGGACCTGTCCCGGACCCGTTCTTTTCAAGTAGCGCAAGCCAGTACCAGTTACACAACCAATGAGCCAGGATTTCTACGAGATACTGGGGGTCTCCCGGGACGCCTCCGAGGACGAGATACAGGAGGCTTACCGGCAGAAGGCCCGGGAGTACCACCCGGACGTCAGCGACGACCCCGACGCCGAGGAGAAGTTCAAGAAGGCAAAGAAGGCAAAGGAGATCCTGACCGACGAGGAGAAACGGCGGATGTACGACCAGATGGGTCACGACCGCTTCGAGCAGGCCGAAAAGCGCGGCGGCGCCGGCGGCGGTGGCGGCGGTATGGGCGGCGCCGGCGGCGTCGGTGGCGCCGGCGGCTTCGATATGCAGGACATCTTCGACCAGTTCTTCGGCGGCGGCGGTCGCGGCGGTCGCGGCGGTTCGCGGCGCCGGCAGGGCCAGGACCTCCAGACGCGCCTGACCATCGACCTCGAAGAGGCCTACAACGGCGCCGAGAAGCAGATAACGGTCACGCGCCCGGAGACCTGCGACGACTGCGACGGGAAGGGCCACCCGCCGGACGCCGACTCGGAGACCTGTCCGGAGTGTAACGGCCAGGGTCAGACGACGCGCGTCCAGCAGACCCCGATGGGGCGGGTCCAGCAGACCGCAGCTTGTCGGCGCTGCGAGGGCGATGGGACGCTGTACGACGAGACCTGTTCGACCTGTCGCGGCGACGGGACCGTCCGAAACGAGGCCACCCTGCAGGTCGACATCCCGGCCGGCATCGAGGACGGCCAGAGCCTCCGGATGGAGCGGGAGGGCGCTCCCGGCGAGAACGGCGGCCCCAACGGCGACCTCCTCATCCAGGTGTCCGTGCGTGACCACCCCGACTTCGAGCGCGACGGCGACGACCTCTCGCACAACCACGCCATCTCGTTCCCACAGGCGGTCTTTGGCGACACCATCACCGTCCCCACCCTCGACGGCGAGGTCGAGGTCGACGTGCCGAGTGGCACCCAGAGCGGCGAGGTATTCAGGTTAGAGGGCAAGGGGATGCCCCGCCTACGTCGTCGGGGCAGCGGCGACCTCTACGTGCAGGTGCAGGTCGTGACCCCCGATAGCCTCAACAGCGAACAGAAGGAGGCCCTCGAAGCCTTCGCCGAGGCCGGCGGCGAGGAGGTCGAGGTCGAGGAAGGGTTCTTCGAGAAGCTGAAGAACTCGCTGTAGTTTCGGCTCTCTTTTGTCCGGTCGCTGCCAACGAACTGCCATGGACACGCTGAGTGACCTGGTCGCGGCGGGTCGTGAGCGCGACGGAGTGTTCTTCTCGACGCCGGAGCGGTCGGCGCCGTACAGCTACCGGGACTTCTGTACGAACGTCTGGAAGGGCGGGAACCTCATGCGCCACTACGGGGTCCGCGAGGGGATGGCGGTCGCCGTCGTCGTCGGGCCGAAGAACCCGGTCGAGGGCGACGAGCCGGGCTATCTCCGTGACTGTCCCGACGGGCTGTTGGCGATACTGGCCGCGACGCTCGACGGCGCGGTCGCGGATATCGCGCCCGGCGACAAAGTCGAGGCGACGGCGCTTGTCGCGCCTGCGGCGTGGCTCGACCGCTACGAGCTGGCGCCGGGGACGAAGGCACTGGCCTACGGCGGCCCGAGCGACGACCCGACGGTTGCGGGGTTCGAGCGCGAGCTGTGGAGCGAAAACCCGCTGCAGCCGCCGGGCGAGCGCGCGCCGGACGACCCCGCCGTGCGGGACGCCGAGGGGACCTACAGCCACGGCGAGTTACTCGCGGCCAGCGAGCGCGTGGTCGAGGGCTACGACATCGACGCGGAGACGACCGTTGCCGTCCGGGCGCCGGTCACCTCGGCGGGGGCCGTCGTCGCGGGGCTACTCGCGCCGATGCGGGCGGGCGCGACGGTCCGCTTTGGCGACGACACAGCGAGTGACCTGGCGGTGGCTACAGGCGAGGACGTACCGGAGAAAACGGTTGTTCGGCCGGGCGATATCTCAGTGTGAAGCGCGGTACTCGCCGTGTTTGACGCCCAGAAGCAGCGTCACGACGCCGAACACGAGCAGACCGCCGAGCACCATCATCACGGTACTCGTCTGCATCGGGCTCATCAGCGTCCCGACCGCGAGGACGCCGAACAGGACGAGGAAAGCTACGGCCGTCTTCAGCGCGTCTAGTTCCATACGGGCGCGAATTAGGCGCCCATACCCATAGCCGTTACTTTACTCAGTGGGGCGAACGAGGTCGGCAAGCGACACCAGCGTCCCGAGGACCCAGCCGACGGGAAACGAGATAGCGAGCCACATAACGACGTAGCCGATCCCCTCCAGTTCGAACGTCCGGGAGAACGTCTCGGCGAGGCCGACGGGGGACAGCGCGTTGTCGAGCAGCCACTGGGCCAGTGCGGTGCTGTTCGGGAGCACGACGGCGGCCAGCATCTTCGAGAACAGCGCGGCCACGACCGGCGGCAGGAAGAGGGCGGTCATGGCGAAGGGGTAGGCAAGCAGGACCGTCGTCGCCCGTCCCCCGACCGACTTCGCCCCGACGGCCAGCGCGGCCGAGACGGTCGCGACCCCGCCGGCAAGCGCGATGGCGAGGAAGCCGCCGGCGATGAGGTCGAGCTGGAACCGGGCCAGGGCGGCAAGCGCCCCCCAGACCAGAAGCGAGAGCGCCACGACGCCAAGCAGTCCGAGGCTGGCCGCGGTGTGGCCGATGCGGCGGGTCTGGAACCGGACGAACGCGCCCAGAAGTACGAGCGGGTAGACCAGCGCGATGATCGGGATTCCCAGGGCCGACCAGGCGCGATACAGCACCATGCCCATCTGGGAGTCCGGCTGCCAGGTCCCCAACACCGTATCGCCCGCGCCCCGCTGGCGGGGGTAGACGAGCTCCATCCACGTCTCGTGTAACCGCCGGAGATCGATTCGGAGACCGGCGATTACTCCGTCGCTCCCGACTGACATACTCCCAGTTTACCCCTCCCCGTGGTAAAGCTTTCAGGCCGGGTCGAAAAGAGACGACAAGAAGAGAGCCGCTGACGCGATAGATGGGTCGTACTGTCGACCGCCCCAGTGTCAGTCCCAGGCGTCGGGGCCGAAGTCGGGGTCGACCTTGCGGTCCTCGCGGTCGATGTCGTCGATGCGTGCGATCTCCTCGTCAGTGAGTTCGAGGTCCAGGCTCCGCCAGTTGTCCGCGATGTGGTCGCGGCCGGTCGCTTTCGGGATGGCGGTGACGCCCTTCTCGCTGAGCCACGCCAGGCTGACCTGGGCGGCGCTTACGTCGTGGTCGTCGGCGATGTCGGTCAGCACGTCGCTGTTGAAGACGTCGCCGCGGGCCAGCGGCGAGTACGCGACGAGCTCGTAGTCGTGTTCGTCGGCGTGGGCGCGCAGTTCCTCCTGCTGGAGGAACGGGTGGATCTCGACCTGGTTGGCAAACAGCGGCGCGTCCAGGATATCCATGGCCTCCTCGACGTGGTGGGGCTCGAAGTTCGAGACGCCGACGTTGTCGATCTTGCCCTGCTCGTAGAGTTCGTCGAACGCGCCCAGAGTCTCCTCGGCGTCGTAGGCGCCGGCCGGCCAGTGGACGTACAGCAGGTCGACGGCGTCGACACCGAGGTCGTCCAGGCTCTGTTCGGTTGTCTCGTGGACGTCCTCGGGCGCGAGGTTCGCGTTCCAGACCTTCGTCGCGAGGAAGAGGTCCTCACGGTCGAGGTCGGCGGCGGCGATACCATCGCCGACGGCATCCTCGTTCCCGTAGGCCTGTGCGGTGTCGACGTGGCGATACCCCATCTCGATTGCGGTCTCGACGCTGTCGGCACACGCGTCGGGATCCTCATTTTGCCAGGTTCCGAGCCCGAGCATGGGCATCCCGCTTGCGCGCGCGACGCTGTCGGCTGTTGGCGTCTGCTGTGACATCACTTTGACTGTCGTGTTCGCGGCTGAAAAGGGGCCGGGAACCGGCCGAGCGGACCGACTGGAAACCGACATATTCAGGACGGGCCGGTCCCAACGTCGACCTATGACAGACGGTAGTAGGGACGTGTCTCGTCGGGCCTTTATGCGGACGGCGACGGGGGCGACGGCCGTCGCAGCCGCCACCGGTACCGCGGCCGCACAGGAGGGGACGGCGACTGAGAGTGGTACAGCGACCGGCACGCCGGCGGGCACCGCGACCGCCAACGGCACCGAAGCCGGCACCGAGACCGGGACGGCCGGTGGCGATGGCGGCGGTGGTGGCGGCGGCCCGCCGGACTTCGGCGGCTTCCTCGACGGGGTCGGGAACTTCGACGGGAGCGTCACCGACGCGACAGGACAGGACACGGCAACGGTCGAGGTCGGCGTCCAGGCCAACGGAGGGGCCTACGGGTTCGGACCGGCGGCTATCCACGTCGACAACGGCGCGACGGTCCAGTGGGAGTGGACCGGCGAGGGCGGCGGCCACAACGTCGTCCAGGACGGCGGGGACACCCTCGACTCGGGGGAAGCAGTGTCGAGTTCCGGCGTCAACTACGAGCACACCTTCGAGGAGGACGGCATCTACAACTACGTCTGTGTCCCCCACGAGGGCCTCGGCATGAAGGGGTCGGTCGTCGTCGGGAGCGACTACCCGACCCAGAGCACCGGCGGCGGCGGTGGCGGCGAGACCGGTCCGCTCGGGGTCCCCGGGAGCGCGAAGATGCTCGGTGTCGCCACCTCCGTCGTGATGGTCGCGACGCTGGGGATGGCGTACGTCTTCATGCGCTACGGCGGCGACTACGAGACGCCCGGCGACGAGTAACTAGCCGGTTCGGATCTCGACGTCGGCGTCACGGGGTTCGCCCTCGATGTCGTCGACGACGCGTCTGACGATTCTGGTCGCTTCCGTGCGGACGAGCGGTTTGACCTTCTCGATGACCCAGCCCATAGAGACGAGTCTCGGCAGGTCGACGGCGCTCGGTGAGGCCGAATCGGCGTCGTACTCGATGTGGAGGACGACTTCGGTGGCCGCCTCGACGCCCTCGGGCGCCTCGGTCGGCGTTATCCCCCAGTAGCCCTCGGCGTCGATGTCTTTCACGATGCGCCAGTCGATGCGCTCGGGCGGGTCGACACCGGTCACCTCCGAGCGGGCCGTGTAGGTGAGTTTCCACCACGAGAACTGGAGGGCGTATCTCGTCCCGACGGCGCCGTCCCCCTCCTGGGTCACCCGGTCGAGATACTCCGAGTACCGCGCGTAGCCCGGGAAATCAAGGAGGAAGTCGTACAGCTCCTCGGGGGGCGCGTAGACGACCGTGCGAGCCTCGAGTTCGTCCACACGAACCAAGGGGTCGGTCCCCACTGTAAGCTTTCGGCCACCAGCCGGTTAGAAATTGCCGGAAGATTCCCACAGTGCATGAATCGGAACAAGAAATATTATTACCCTGTATGCGATACGGTGTAGTATATGAGCGTATCCGAGATACAGAACGCCGAGGCCGACGAGGTGGGCTGGGAGGCCGTCGCGGACCTGCCGCCCAGCGCGAAACTCGTCGCGAAGGTACTGGAGTACAACGACAGCCTGACCCAGAGCCAACTCGCCGAGGAGACGCTACTGCCGCCCCGGACCGTCCGTTACGCGCTGACCCGCCTGGAGGATGTCGGCGTCGTCGGTTCCCGCTTTTCCTTCTCGGACGCGCGCAAGCGCATCTACGCGCTCACCATCGAGTAGTCGGGACACCGGACTCGACTGCACTCGCACGCGGTCACGGTCGCGCGGCCACCGCCGTGGCCCCCAGTCGGGGCAACGTTGATTAGTTCCGCGACTTAGATGTTCTGTATGAAAGTCGTCCTGATAGGTGTTGGTCAAGCCGGGGGGAAGGTAACCCAGTCCCTCGCGGAGTTTGACTACAACATGGGGTTCAACGCCGTCCGGGGCGCGCTGGCGGTCAACACCGCCAGAGCCGACCTCCAGAACCTCGAACTCGATACCACACTCATCGGCCAAGACCGCGTGAAAGGCCACGGCGTCGGCGGCGACAACGAGCTCGGCGCCCAGATAATGCAGGAAAACGCCACCGAGGTCCTCGACAACATGGACGGGCGCATCACCACCGAGGCGGAGGCCGTCGTCGTGGTCGCCGGGCTGGGCGGGGGCACCGGCTCCGGCGGCGCCCCGATGCTCGTCCGCGAGCTCAAGCGCATCTACGAGATGCCGGTCTACATGCTCGGTGTCCTCCCGGGCGACGACGAGGGCGGGCTCTACCAGGCCAACGCCGGCCGGTCGCTGAAGACCGCGGTCCGGGAGTCCGACTCGCTGTTGCTCGTCGACAACGACGCCTGGCGCGGCTCCGGCGACAGTGTCGCCGAGGGGTACGACCGCATCAACGACGCCATCGCCCAGCGCATCGGCCTGCTGCTTGCCTCCGGCGAGGCCGTCGAGGGCGTCGGCGAGAGCGTCGTCGACTCCTCCGAGATAATCAACACCCTGCGGGGCGGGGGTATCTCCGCCGTCGGCTACGCCAGCGCCGAAGCCAGCGAGGACGCCGACGAGAACGTAAACACCATCACCAGCGTCACCCGCAACGCCCTCCTGACCAGCATGAGCCTCCCCGACGCCACCGACGCCGAGTCCGCCCTCCTGGTCATCGCGGGCGACCCCGACCGACTCTCCCGGAAAGGCGTCGAGCGCGCGCGCCGCTGGGTCGAAGACGAGACGGGCAGCATGGAAGTTCGCGGGGGCGATTTCCCGCTGGGCTCGGATAAGATCGCCGCGCTGGTCGTCCTCTCAGGGGTCGAACGCTCCGACCGCGTCGACAAGTTCATGGAGAAGGCGAAAATAGCCGCGAAATCACAGGGCGGTAACAGCGATCCCGACGAGTTCACCAACGACGATCTGGACTCGCTGATGTGAGGGCCGGGAGCGCGCTCCGTCGCGCGACTCGGGGAAAGGCAGGCGCTCCTGTGGAGCATACCGCTCGCCGACGGCGAGCGGTTTCACCGAATCCGAACGCAGTGAGGATTCGGCCTTTTTCATCGACGTTTTTCAAGGAGTGGTGCCCACAGCGAACGGAGTGAGCGAGGACACCCGACGCAAAAAAAGGTCGGTAAAAAGGTACTATACGAGACTGGAGCCGTCGAACTCGGTCCGGTCGTAGTCGTGGTCCATCAGGTCGAGGATGGTGGGCGCGATGTCGTAGAGGTCGGCGTCCGCGATACGAGCGTCGTCGTCGTCGACGAACAGCGTGGCGTTGTCAAACGAGTGCATCCCGTTGCGGGGGCCGACGTCGAAGACCTCGTCGCTGCCCTTGAACCCGGCCTTGAGGTCGAAGCCGTGGTTCGGAACGACCACGAGGTCGGGGGCGATGTCGGTGTGGTCGCCCCGGAAGGCGTCCTCGCGGGTGACGACGCGGTCGGCGACCTTGTTGCCGTTGGGTCCTTCCAGGTCTTCGAGTTTCGCCTTGAGGTCGTCGCGGACGTCCTCGTACTCCGCTTCGGTGACGCCGCCGTTTGGCTCGCGTCCCTCCAGGTTGATGTAGAACCGGCCGGGAATGAGCGAGTAGGCCTTGGTGTCCTCGCTGATGTCGCCGAGTTCGGAGTGGTCCTCGTCGGCAAAGTCCAGCCACCCCTCCTGGGCGAGCCACTCGTTGAAGTGGACCTCGTGTTCGAGCGTGGTGAAGCCGTGGTCGGAGGCGACGACCATCGTCACGTCGTCGTCGAGTTGCTCGCGCAGTTTCCCCAGGTACTCGTCGACCTTGCGGTAGAAGTCGAAGAACTCCTCCTGGTACTCGCCGTCCTGCTCGTAGTGTTTGAACAGGAAGTGATTCACCCGGTCGGTGGTCATGAAGACGCCGAAAAAGAGGTCCCAGTCGTCTTCCTCGACGTAGTGGGAGAACGCCTCGTAGCGTTTCTCCAGGGTCCTGTGTGCGTCCTCGACGAACTCCGTCTTGTCGTCGTCGTGGCCCAGTTTGGCGTTGACGTCGATGCGGTAGTCGTTGGCCTGGAGATAGTCACGCAGGTCGTCCGGGTACGCCGCCTTGTCGACACCGGGCGAGAGGAAGCCCGAGACCATCCGCTGGACGTTGCGCTGTGGCGGGAAGGTGACGGGGACGTTCAGCACCGTGGCGTCACGGCCCGCGTCGGTGATGCGGTCCCACAGCCGGGTCGCCTGGACGTCCCGACCCATGGGGACGTAGGTGTCATAGGAGCCGACCTCACGGTCCTGAAAGCCATAGACACCGGTCTCGCCGGGATTGACGCCGGTCGTCAGCGCCGGCCAGCAGGCGCTCGACTCCGGCGGGACGATGCTGTCGATGGGGCCGGCCGCGCCCGACTCCTTGATCTCGGTGAGGTTCGGAAACACGTCCGGATGCTCGTCGATGAGGCTGTACGGTACCCCGTCGATGCCGAAGAAGGCGACGCGCGGCGCGTCGTCGCCTTTCAGACGGTCGAATAGTCCCATGGGAACCGTTAGACAGGTCGGGGACAAGAAGCTTCTTTTCGCACTTTCGTCAGGGAAAGCGGCAATATTAATTTCGCGTCGTTCCAGTGTGGCCGGTTACGCCGTCGAGGCGACCGCGCCGGGGGCTCGGGCGACCGGGTCCGCGCTGTCAGGCCGACCGGTCCGCGTTCGCCGGCACGACTGTGAGATGCGCGATGGCCGGCGGTGCTGGTCGCTCGGTGTCGGCGTCGAGGTCGAAGCCGTCCGTCGGCGGAGCGGACTGGTCGGTCGCCATGTGTACCTGTACCATCGGTCCGGCGCCCCAAAAGATTACCCATGCTCATACATAATCGGCAACCGCTTCCGGTATTACCGATAGAAATACAGCGCCGTGGGCCGTCGGCGCCGAGCGGAGCGAGGCGAGGTCAGTTGAAGTGCTCGTCGTAGAGGTCCTGTGCGTGTTCGATAGCGTCCATCGCGGCCTGTTTGTCCTCCCATCCCAGCGTCTCGACTTCCTTGCCTTCCTCCAGGTTCTTGTAGGTCGAGAAGAACTCGTCTATCTCGTCGAGGGTCTGCTGTGGGATGTCGTCCAGGTCCTCGATGTGGTCGTAGCGGGGGTCCTCGGTCGGGACGGCGATGACCTTATCGTCCTGTTCGCCGTCGTCGTCCATCTTCATCAGGGCGACCGGGCGGGCCTCGACGACACAGCCGGGGAACGTCTGGTCCTCGACGAGGACGAGCACGTCGAAGGGGTCCTCGTCGTCGTAGTACGACTGCGGGATGAAGCCGTAGTCGGAGGGGTAGTGGACGTTCGAGTGCAGCACCCGGTCGAGCACGACGCCGGGGATGTCCTTGTCGTACTCGTACTTGTTGCGTTCACCCTTGAGACACTCCACGACGGCGTAGATTTCTTCCGGCGGGTTCGGTCCGGTTTCGAGGTCTTCCCAGAGATTTGTCATCGTTCCCGTGTGCGTCGGGGGGTCAAAAAGGAGTTTCGTAATTCGGGCGGCGCCCGTCGTGCATAAGCTACTTGTCGGCTGACAACAGAGTCGCCTGTACGGCGTTAGGACCCTCCTACTACCGACCGTCGGCACCCCGCCATAGCCTGCTCGATGAGCCTATTGACCGGGTCTGTGACAATTATTGATTTCCGATATATCGGCCACTATCGGCTGATACTACCCCGACATACGTCGAAGTTAACAAGTGTTAAATAGCTTGATGACATCTAACTAACTATGTCAGAGGCACAATCCGTAGCGAGCAGTCCCGGTGTCGCAAAAGACCTGACCGCCTTCCAGCAGAACATCCTCGTAATCCTCGCCGAAGAGCCACGGTATGGACTGGCTATCAAGCGAGAACTGGAGTCCTACTACAGTGACGAGGTCAACCACGGCCGCCTGTACCCCAACCTCGACGACCTCGTCGAGATGGATCTGGTCGAGAAGAGCGAACTCGACAAGCGTACGAACCAGTACTCCCTGACAGCAGAGGGCAAGGAAGCAGTGCTTGACCAGCTCGGCTGGGAGTTCTCGAAGTTCGTCACCGGCGGCGACCGCGCCGAGGAGCTGCACGACCTCGTCGACGACCAGGCGTAAGCGCTCCCTACAGACGTTCGGCTTCTTCGACCGCTAGCTGCACAGAGTCTTCCAGCAGCGCGCGCTGTTTCTCGGTCGGCCAGACGTTGCGCGGGAAGTACTCCTCGCGGAACTCGGCCAGTTCCGCCGGCGTGGCCTCGGCGATAGGCTTCGCGTAATGGTTCCCCATGAAGTCCGCGAGGGCCCGCGCCGTCGCGGCGTGGGCGTCGCCGTGTTCGTCCCGGACCGCCTCGACGACGGCGCGGTTCTGTTCTTCGACCTCATTCCACTCGTCGGGGTCCCCTGGGCCCGAGAGGCGAATCTCGACGCCGCGGTCCGTGTCCTCGACGCGGTCGGGCCGGATAACGCCGTCCTCGACCCACTCGGATGGGTAACAGACGAGCACGTCCCCGGTGTCCTCCTCGCGGATGCGGGCCTCGTAGTCGTGTTCGTCGAGCAGGGCCGCCCGCTGGTCGCGGTAGGTGGCCACCGCGCCCTCGTCGACGGCCTGGCGGGCCAGTCGGGTGAGTCGTTCCGCCTCGTCTCGCGTGTCGGCTGGGAGGTCAGGCATCGTCCAGTGCGTCGTTTGCCAGTTGGTCGGCGCGGTCGTTTATTTCCCGCGGAACGTGTTCTAGCTGCCAGTCGTCAAAGCCCGTGAGCAACTCCCGGACGCGCACGCGCCGCTCGCGGAGTTTCGGGTCGTTGGTGTCCCACTCCCCGCGGACCTGCTTGACGATGAGCTCGGAGTCCCCCCGGATGTGGACCTCGTCGAAGCCGTAGTCGGTCGCGACCTCCAGGGCCCTGATGAGGGCGGCGTACTCGGCCTGGTTGTTCGTCGCCCGGCCGATGGTCTCGCCGCCCTCGGCGACGATGCCGCCGTCGTCGACCAGCACGTACCCGACCGACGAGGGGCCGGGGTTCCCCCGGCAGGCGCCATCGAAGTAGGCGTGGACGCGGCCGCCGTCGTCGCCGCGCAGCAGGGCTTCCAGCTGTGCGGTGTCGCCCCCCTGGACGACCACCTTGTCGTCGTAGGCGACCGCGGTCGCGCCGCCATAGGTCGCGCGCCAGCGCTCGTGGTCGGTGTTGCCGTCTGTGACATCGACGCCGGCCTCAACGAGCGTCTCGCGGGCGGTGTCGGGGTCGCACTCGATAACGGGCATTGGTGGGAGAGACCGGGCCGGCGCTAAAGGGGTTGTGGTCGGGCTTCCAAGGGGTGTCTCACAGCGGTGGTCTCCGGCCGTTCGATATCCGATTCGCGTCTCGGACCACGACGAGGGACAGGTTCATACAGACCAGGAGCAAATTCGGGCGTAGATGCGACTCGACGAGTTCATCGAGGGGTACGAGCGCGACGAGGCCGCCGAGAAGCGCCGCCTCGCCGAGGAGAAGTCCTACGCCATCACCGACCACCTCGAAGACGTCGAACGGCAGTTCGACGAGGCCCTCCAGGGCGACGCGCTGTTTGGCTCGACCGCACCCGAAATCTTCGTCGGCCGGTCGGGCTACCCGAACGTCTCGACGGGACTGCTCTCGCCCGTCGACCGCGACGCCGCCGCCGAGGGGTACGCCACCAGCGGCGACTGGTACAGCGAGGGGCTGGGTATCGAGGACGTACTCCAGCGCCGGACCGGAATGTTGAACTCGACGCGGACGACCGCCGTGGATTCGGTCCAGACGGGCGGCCGTCGGAGTCGGGACACCGGTAACGCCTACGACGTGTGGGAGGGCTTTGTCGGCGTCCAGCGCGAGGTCGCCATCGCCGACCACCCGGTCGACGTGGAAGTCGGGCTCGACGGGAAACCCGACATCGACCTCTCCTTCGACGACGTTGGGACGCCGACCGGCCCGCGCGCGACGGCGACGGGCGCGGACCTCACCGAGAACCCCCACGTGCCCAGAGCCGTCGAGAAGACGCTCGAAGACGACGACTGGCAGGCCCAGGGGGCGATGACCTATCTCTACCGGCGGGGGTTCGACGTCTACGACATCAACACCATCCTGTCGGCGGGGGCGCTCGGCCAGGCCAGCGAGCGGTCGCTGGTGCCCACGCGCTGGTCGATTACCGCGGTCGACGACACCGTCGGGCAGTATCTCCGCGGCACGCTCCGGAACAGCGACACCATCGACAAGCCCGAGCTCTGGTACAACGAGTACATGGGCAACCGCTACTGGGTCATCCTCGCGCCGGGCCGCTGGGAGTTCGAGCTCGTCGAGATGAAAGCGCCCCAGAGCGTCTGGAACCCCCGGCCCGAGACGGGCTACTACATGTCAAGCGCCTACGAGGGGTTCGAGGGACGGACCGGCTACGTCGAGGAGACCGCCGGCGCGTACTACGCCGCCCGCCTGGGTGCGCTGGAGCACCTCAAAGAGCGGGGCCGGCAGGCCAAGTGTCTCGTCCTCCGGGAGATAACGGACGAGTACTGGGCGCCCGTGGGGGTCTGGCAGGTCCGGGAGGGCGTCCGCAACGCCTTCGAGGGGGAGCCCGGCATCGGCCAGACGTTCGGCGAGACGCTCGATGCGATCGCGGACCAGCTACCCGTCCCGATGGGGGCACTGCGGCGCAAGTCCGAGCTGGTCGCCGGCCTGCAGTCCCAGCTCTCTGACTTCTAGGGCGGCCCCGGGTCGTCGGTTCCGACCCCGCCGCCCTCGCGTAGTTTTCGAGTTTAATACAGCGTTTCAGGGCCGCTATCTGCCGAATCGACGGTTTTACACGGTCGAGCCTGCGAGAGTCAGACGTGCCCTCACAGCCACCGGATGCTCCCCGCGCCGAGCTAGAGAGCGAGGCCTACCACATCACCGTCGACGACGGGGCGGACTCGTTCTGTGCGCTCAGCATCGAATCGCCCGAGAACGACCAGGCGTGGCTCATCTCGGATACGGTCACCGCCTTGGAGTCGATGCGGTAGTTACTCCGTCGGGACCGGCCCGGTGCCGATGACCTCCCGCACCGCGGCCTCGAACTCGTGTCGGTCCGGGAAGTACGTCTCGTCGACCGACTCCAGCACCGAAGCCAGCTCCTGTGGCCCCTCCGGCGTCCGGATAGTCGTGTCACCCTCCCGGTCGACGACGGTACTGTGTTCGATACCCCACGAGAGCCGTGCGGTCACCCGCGAGAGCGGGGCGCCCGCAACGTCGGGGCCCTCGCCGAGCTCGACGGCCGGTTCCGCCTCTTCCTCGCTGTCCTCATCGCTCATATCGGAACTGTGCCCGCGGGCCCGATTAGTGCTTTCGGAACGCCGGCCACGCGTCGCTCGCGCTCGCCCGCGTCATGCGGGCGTCTGACGGGTAGTTTTGAGGAACGGCGTTCTAGTGCTTCTATGACCAGTCTGACGGACGTGTACGAGGGGGAGGTCGGCCGCGTGGCGACGCGGCGCCAGCAGCTCGTCGGGGGCGGGTTGTTCCTGGCGGGGGCGGCGGGGCTCGTCGGCGCCATCGCGCTGGCGACCACCGGGCTCGGGACGACGCTGGGGCTGGGGGCGTACGCGGCCCGGGAGGTGGCCGGCGTCGTCGCCGGCGCGGGGCTGCCGGCGGTCGTACTCGGCATCTTCGCCGTGCTCCCGGCGGGTCCCCGGACCCGGCTGACCGCGGTCGCCGGCGCCGCTGTCGCGCTGGTCGGCGTGGTCGCGTTCCAGCGGCTCTACCCGTACAGCTGGATGGCCGACGCCCCGCTGCTCGCGCTCGGCGCCAGCACCGTCTACTTCGTCGGCGTGTTGACGACGTTCTGGTGTCTGTTCGCCGCCCTGGCGACGTTCAAGACCCGCAACGACCCCGGCGGCACCGCCCGCATGGAAGTCACCGAAGAAGGGACCATCAGACTCGTAGAGCAGTCCCGTTCGTTCCCCGGACTGGGCGGCATCGGCTTTTTCGGGCGCGACCCCGACGGCGACATCGAGACCCAGACCAACCGCCGCGAGGCGGCCACCAGCGATGGCGGGGCGACCCAGCGCGGCGCCGACGGGAACGGAGTCGGTAGCAAGTCGACCGCCGAGTCCAGTGCCGCCAGTCAACAGCGCGATACCGGTCCCCGACAGCCCGACCGCGGCGCCCAGCAGTCCGGCTCCAGCGCTCCGCCGACCGCGCCGGCCGAACACGAACTCGACCCGAAACTGGCCAACGCGGGCCCGGAGGCGTCGCCCTCGACTGACGGCGGCACCACGACCGCCACCGGCCGGGACCCCATCACCGAGACGGCGGCCCACCGCGGCGAGCCCGACAGCTACTGTGGGAACTGCCGGCACTTCCAGTACGTGATGGACGAGGGTGATGTCGCTCCATACTGCTCGTTCCACGAGGAGACGCTGGACGACATGGACGCCTGCCCCGCCTGGGTCGATAACGGATAGACCGACAGAACAGCCGTTTTCCCAGACCCGTGACTGCCAGCGACGAGGCGCTGTCCGGGGACGCCACCCGGTGAGGAACCCCGGCGTTTAACACAGGCGGGCGGCCTAACGTGGGGTAACAATGGAATTTTGCGACGACTGCGGCTCGATGATGAAGACGGAAGACGACATGTGGGTCTGTGGGAGCTGTGGCTACGAGAAGACGCGAAGCGCCGAGGCCGACAAGAAAGCGGTCACGACACAGGGCCAGGAGTCCTCAGAGATCGTCGACACCTCCGAGGTCGACCCACAGGACATGGGACCGACGACGAACGCGCGCTGTCCGGAGTGTGGCAACGAGCGGGCGTTCTACGAGATGAAACAGATCCGGGCCGCCGACGAGTCCGAGACCCGCTTTTTCACCTGCACCGAGTGCGAGCACAAGTGGCGGGAGGACGACCACTAGGGTCGTGGCGCCCGACGCCGCGTTCCCGGTCGTCCCCGAAACGCGGCTGGCAGACAGCGGGTGGGAACTGCTCGACGAGCGCGTCGAGACCGTCTTCGAGCTCCAGCGTGCAAAGGTCACCGGCGCGACCAGACTCTACGACGACGTGCGAACGCGCGAGGCCGCCGAGTCGGCGGCCGGACTCAACCGGCAGTGGCGGTTTTTCTTCGCGACGGCGCTTTCCTTCCGCCCGCCGCTGGCGCCCGGTATCGGCCCGATGATGGTGCTGCCGACGATACGTTCGGAAGCGGGGTCGGCCTTCGCGAGCGAACTCCGGGACCGGGGCTTCGAGAACGTCTCGCGTGGCCGCAGAGAGCGGGCTCGGACCGAACGCGGCGACAGAGTGCATCTGCGGAGCTACACGGCCGAACTCCCGCTGGATGACGTGGCGGCGACGCTGTCGATAACGGGCTGGGTCGGTGTCTGGCACGCCGACGGGTTCCGCATCGCTGCGGGCGCCTACCCGGGAGAGTCGGTCGGCGACACTCTCGGTCTCGACGACCCGGACGGGCCGCTGGACCGGTCACCACAGGAGTACCGCGACGAACTGCTCGATCTCATCCGCGCCGTCGAGTGAGCGCCAGGAGCGGGCCGTCCGGGACCAGTTCGACCGGCCCCAGCCCGAGCCGCCGGGCCAGGTCGCCCGGGACAGCGTCGTCACCGACGCGGGCCAGTGGCACCCCGCGAACGCGGACCTCGGCGGTCAGTCCGACGGAGGAGAGCAGCGCCGCCGCGTCCATCACGCCGAGCGGTCGGTTCCGGTACAGCGAGACAGCGGCGGAAACGGAGGGCAGGTCGAGCGCCACGAGGTCGTCGTAGCCCACGACGCCCGCCGGGTGGCCGTCCAGCTCGACGTCCAGGTCGGCCTCGACCGACAGCGCGGGCCGCCCTTCGAGGGCGTCCAGCAGCTCCGCGAGGGTCTCGGGCCCGTCGCCGTGCTGTCCGGTCGGTGTCGCCGTCACTCCTTCTCGCGGGCCTTGACGGTGAGCGTGCCGTCGACACGCCAGTAAGCGTACTCGGGGTCCTCGCCCGTGGTGCTGGGGACGTCGACCTCCATGTCCTCGAACTCGTACGTTATCTCCGCGTTCCGACCGGTCAACCGGTCGTACAGCCCGATAGCGAGTTCGGGCCACGTCGTCGTCTCGTCGGGAGCGTCGCTCATGCAGGGGGATATATGTGTCACTGGGGCTTGAAACCACGCCCCGCGGAAATCGGTGTGTCGCCGCGGCTCGCTTCGCTCAGAACCTCGCTACCGCTCTCCGGCTCGCGTCGCTCGCCGGTTCGCATCGAGGCGTTCGGTCGCTTCGCTCCCGAACGCCTCGCTCGCTACGGTCGTCGCGCGAACGTCAGATACCCGGTGTGGCCGACGCCGCCGGTCGAGGGGCGGGAGCCGCGGTCGTCGAAGTCCATCTCCCGCTGGATGGTGTCGAGCGTCTCGATACCGTCGAGTCCGACCTCACGGGCCGCGGCGACGACCTCGCGGGTGTTCTCGACGAACGGGGAGTACACCGCGAGCGAGCCGCCCCGCGAGAGCAGCGTGGGCGTCCGCTCGACGACGGCGGGGGCGTCCTCGGTGTCGAGTGTCACCGCGTCAAAGCCCGACAGTCCGTCCAGGTCGTCGGTCACGTCGCCGGTCCGGACCTCGACGCTGTCGTCGACCCCGGCTATCTCCATGTTGTTGCGTGCGACATCGGCAAAGTCGGGGTCGATCTCGTAGGTCACCACGTCGGCACCCATCCGGCCCATATAGGCGCTGAGGATACCGGTCCCTGTCCCCGCGTCCAGCACGCGGTCGCCGGCGGCGATACCGGTCTTGCCGACCACGAGCCCCACGTCGCGGGGCATCATCGGCGCGCCGGTGCGTTCGAGATGGGCAAAGAGGTCCGGCCCGCGGAGCCGTCGGACGGTGAAGCCAGTACCCAGATGGGTCTCGACGACGTCGCCGGGTGCCACGTCTTCGGGCACCTCCAGGATGCCGAGGTCGGACTCGAACCGCTCGCCCGGTTCGAGCAGATACTCGCGGTCCTCGTGGACGAACAGATACACGCTACTCCAGTTCGTCGACCGCGTCCGCGAGGTCGCCGTCGTTTGCCTCCAGCGTCTCGCGGGCGGTGTCCTCGTCGACACCGGTCCGCATCGCGACGATTTCCACGTCGTCCTCGTCGACCGCGCTGCCCGCGGCCGAATCGCTCGATTCCTCGCTGTCCTCGGCCGCACCGGCATCGAGTTCGCGCGTCTCGGGGTCGCCGACGACCTGGTAGGTCTTCTGGCCCTGGGCCTCCATCAGCTGGACCTCGGCGTCCGTGAAGACGAGTTCCTCGTCGGGGGTCCGGATAATCACTTCCTCGGCATCGATATCCTCCATATCGATACCCATCTGTTCCATCATCTGTTTCATCTTGCGCGGGTTCATCCCGCCGCCTCCGCCGAACATACCCGAGGCTGCGCGTTCTGGAATAAAAAGCCCACCGACCCGTCGGCTTCCCCGCTGGTGGGACACCGCGAGTCCGCAGAATCTCAGTCACCGACACGCCGTCGTCCCGGCCCTCGTGGTACGACTGTCACGCCCGTCGCACAGCGACGCTCAGCTATCCGCGCCCTGTCTGACCTTCACTGCCATCCCGGTCTCGAAGTCGGCCATACCCTCGCCGGGCAGCTCCGCGCGGCCGACCGCAAGCAGGTCGCCGTTCTCGTGGACGACGAGCGTCTCGTCGCCGGGCCGGATGTCGGGGTCTGCTTTCCGGACGAACTTCGCGAAGGCGTTGCGGCCCTCGCGGACGAACGGCTCGCTCTCCGACCCCACGACGACGCGGTAGGCGGGGGCGTCAAACGAGTCCAGCAGGCGTCGGCCGCCGGCCAGCCCGAGAACGAAGCGACCGTCGGTGGCGTAGGTGGCGATGCGACCGTCGTCGGCGTGGACCTGGCGGGGCCGCCCCGAACTGGTGTGGGTGACCTCGACGGCGGACGCGGCCGGGAACAGCGCCGCGCCGGCGCCACGTCCGAACTGGTAGTCGGCCCCGCGACGGAGGCCACGGAGCTCGCTGTCGCTCATTGCCCGAGATGGCGTCTGTGTGGGTAACCCGTTTTCGGTCCGGAGGCGGGCGGACAGTCGCCGGCCCCATCGCCTGCCACGTCCCGGGCAATTGCTGGCCGCGTTTGGGGAAATTTATACCCGATGGCCCGTTAGTTTCGGTCACAATGGCTACAGACAAGCGGAAAGTGTATGCGGGCGCCGCGTTGCTGGTCGTCAGTTCGGTGTTGATTCTCGCGTCGGGCCCGTTCGATATCGGTATCTCGACCACCATCGCCGGCGTGATGGGCGCCGTCGCGGCGCTGGGGCTTGCCGCCGGCGCGTTGCTGGTCGGGACCTCCGAAGACGGTCGGGCGGTCTGAACGCGGTCTTTCTCTCCGTCCTGCTCCGTGGCGACCGCTACAGCAGGAACTTGTCAGGGTCGCTACTGAGGTCGACGAAACCGTCGACGGCGGACTTGAGGTCTTCCGAGGAGGACTCCTCGAAGCCCATCGCCTCGATGCGACACCCCTCGTGGCGGACGTACCGACAGACGCGAGCGAAGTCGCCGTCGCCGGTACAGAGGACGATAGCGTCGTTGTGTTTTGCCAGCGTAACCGCGTCGAGGCTCATCCCCACGTCCCAGTCGGCCTTCTGTGAGCCGTCCTGGAACGTCTTGATGTCCTTGATGCGGGTCTCGAAGCCGATGTCGGTCAGCGCCTCGAAGAAAGACTCCTCCTCGGGGGAGTCGGCACGGATGACGTAGGCGATAGCGCGGGTGAGTTCGCGGCCGTCGACGGCCGCTTCGAGCAGTTCCGAGTAGTCGATGTTCCGCGAGTAGAGACTCTGGGCTGTGTGATAGAGGTTCTGCGCGTCGGCCAGGATGGCCACGCGTTGTCCCGGATGTGAGACAGTCATACGCTGATTTGTCACCCGAGCCCGGATAGGTTTTCGGGCTCGGCGGGAGCAAAAAGGATAAGTCGCTCACGGACGGCGCTTGTGGTATGCGACGACGCTGGCTCCCGGGTCGGGCGGTACCCAGTGGCGACGGCGTCGTCCCCAAACGCAAGCGCAAGCCATAGCTTCTGACTCCCGGCGGGCGTCACCCCGTCGCGGGTCGCTGACTCGTGGCGGGCGTGGCGAACCCGTCACGGGTCGCTTCTCTGGTCGAGGACAACCGGACGACTAATCCCACAGCGACACCACACCACTCAGCAATGACAGCAATCGACTTCCACGGCGTCTACCCCGCGATGTGTACGCCGTTCCACGATGACGACGAGCGCAGTATCGACTTCGAGACACTCCGCGAAGACGCCCGACGGCTCGAAGCCGCCGGCGTCGACGGCCTGGTCCCGGCCGGCTCGACCGGCGAGTCGGCGACGATGACCCACGACGAACACATCGAGGTCGTCGAGGCGGTCATCGACGCCGTCGACGACGTCCCCGTCATCGCCGGCACCGGCTCCAACAACACCCGCGAGGCCCTCTCGCTCTCCCGGCGGGCCGCCGACGCCGGCGCCGACGCTCTGCTCCTGATTTCGCCGTACTACAACAAGCCCGAACAGCGCGGGCTGGTCGACCACTACGAGACCATCGCCGACGCGGTTGACTGCCCGCAAATCGTCTACAACGTCCCCTCGCGGACGGGACAGAACATCGAGCCGGACACCGCCGTCGAGCTGGCCGCCCACGAGAACATCCAGGCCTACAAGGCCGCAAGCGGCGACATGAACCAGATATCGGAGATAATCGAGCGTACGCGCGACGAGGAGTTCGCGGTGCTGTCGGGCGACGACGGGATGACGCTCCCGATGCTCTCGGTCGGTGGGGCGGGCTGTATCTCCGTGGCCGCCAACGTCGAGCCCGAGCGCACCTGCGCGATGGTCGGGGCGGCACTGGCCGGAGACTACGAGCGCGCGCGAGCCATCCACCACGAGCTCGGTCCGCTCTTTCGCGAGCTGTTCGTCGAGACCAACCCCATCCCGGTCAAGGAGGCCATGCGGATTCGCGGCTACGGCCCGGCCCACCTCCGCTCGCCCCTCTCGCGGCTGGGCGACGAGTACCTCGATGACCTGCGTACCGTACTGGCCGACCTCGAAACCGAAGATCTGGAGGACGCCTACGCGGAGATAGAGCGATGACACGGGTCGCGGTAAACGGGGCGGCGGGCCGCATGGGACGGGCGGTCATCGAGACGGCAGCCGGCCGCGAGGACGTAACGGTCGTCGTCGGCTTCGGGACGGAACCGGACGAGATAGCCGGCGTCCCCGTCGTCGCCGAGGGACACGTCGACGCGTTGACCGACTACGACGTGGACGTGGTCGTCGACTTCGCGGTCCCCGAGTCGACCCTGTCCGTGGCCGAGGCCTGCGTCGCGGCCGACGCGGGGCTGGTCGTCGGGACGACCGGCTTCGACGATGACGGGCTGGCCGCGCTGGACGACGCCAGCGACTCGATTCCGCTGCTGAAGGCGACGAACTTCTCGCGGGGCATCCAGGTGCTCCAGCGCGCCGTCCGGGAGGCGGTGGGGGCGCTGGACGACTACGACCTCGAACTCATGGAGAGCCACCACAACGGGAAAGTCGACGCGCCATCCGGGACCGCAAAGAGCCTGCTGGACGTGATTCAGGAAGAACGCGACGTCGAACCCGTCTACGGCCGGGAGGGACACGCCCCGCGTGCCGACGACGAGATCGGCGTCTTCGCCCGCCGGGCCGGCGACATCCGCGGCGAACACGAACTCATTCTCGCGGGCAACGACGAGGTGCTGTCGCTCTCCCATCACGCCGAGGACCGGGCCGTCTTCGCCGCCGGGGCCCTCGACGCCGCGGCGTGGCTCTCGGGACGGTCGGCCGACCAGTACGACTTCGGCGAGGTCGTGGACGCCTGAGAGTCGTATTATCGACCTTATACACTCTTGTCAATTTAACGTATAGCCTTATACCGGACGAGCGGCCACTGTGTGATATGGTCACAACACACCGACGACCGGCGTCCCGGTGCCCACACTGTGCGGGCGAGTTCGAACCGACACCGACAGCCACCCACTGCAGCGACTGTGGCTACATACGGAGCGCCAACTGACTGTCCCGGTCGCATCGGCTCACAACTAGCCAACTGTTCTCCGTTGGCCGACCCGGCGTAGCGTCCGCTGCAGCGGAATCCAGTGTCGCTATACGTTCGGAGCAGGTACGCGGCCATATGCTCGGACAGGACCTGCAGCGCAACATCGAGGACCTCTGGACAGCGTACGAACAGGGCGCCACCGTCGAGGACGTCGAGCCGCCACAGCTCGATACGCTCGATGAGTTCCTCGCCGCACTGGAAAACGGCGACGTTCGCGCCGCCGAGAAGCGAGACGGCGAGTGGGAGGCAAACGAGTGGGTGAAACAGGGCATCCTCCTGAACTTCGCCTTCCGGCGGACCCACGAGCGTGAACACGGCGGCGTCACCTACCACGACGTGCTGCCGCTGCGTGACACCGCCGACCTCGGCGACCGCGGCACCCGCAACACGCCCGACGGGACGACCATCCGGCGCGGGGCGTACCTGGGCGAGGACTGCATCATGATGTCGCCCTCCTTCGTCAACATCGGCGCCCACGTCGGCGACGGGACGCTCATCGACTCCTGTGACACCGTCGGTTCCTGTGCACAGATCGGCGAGAACGTCAAGCTCGGCGCGAACACGCTCATCGGCGGCGTCCTCGAACCGGTCGAGAGCGCCCCCGTCATCGTCGAGGACGACGTCTCCCTGGGCGCGGGCTGTCGGGTGACCAGCGGCTTCGTGGTCGGCGAAGGCTCCATCGTCGGCGAGAACACGCTGCTGACGCCGCGCATCCCCGTCTACGACCTCGTCGAGGAGGAGGTCCTCTACGGCGAACTGCCGCCCGAGCGGCGGGCCTTCCAGCGCTTCGTCGACTCCTCTGTCGGCGAACACGACCTCATCCCCGGCGGCGCCTACAAGCCCGCCGTGGTGGCGACCGACGTCGAAGAGGAGACGCTGGAGGCGACGGAGCGGGAAGACGCGCTCAGAGACTAGCGAGGTTCCTCACGGCGTTTGGAACCTCGACACCGCAAGCGGTGACCGCAGGGAACCGCGAGCAGCGAGACGTCTCGCTTCGCTCGGACCGCCCACTCACGACTCGCGTCGCTCGCCGTTCGTGATTCGAGACTTCTCGCTTACACTGCCTCCGCCAGCGCCCGGTAGAACGCCCCGGCGGAGTCGAACCGCTCGTCGGGGTCAGCCGCGAGCGCCCGGGCGAGATGTGGTTTGACCCGGGAGGAGACGCTCTGTATCGGCCGCGGCATCGTCGCTGGGTCCGGCGACGGCGGGTCGGGCGGGCGCTGCTCACAGCAGAGCCAGTAGGCCAGCGCGCCGAGCTGGTAGACGGCGGTCGTCGCGGTCAGGCGGCCCTCCCGCTGTTCGGGCGCGAGAAACGGGCCGTCGTGGGCCAGCCCGACCGCCTCGCGGACGGCCCACTCGATGCCCCAGTTGGCGACCGTCGCCCGCCGGCCCCCATCCGCCTCTAGCAGGTGGACGTTCTCGGGGACCAGCCCGCAGAGCGTCGTCGACTGGCCGCCCACGGTGTCGACCGCATCGGCGACGTCGCCAAGCACTTCGACCCGAGAGCGGGCCGGAAGCTCCGTCCCGATGTCGGCAAGCGAGTGCGCGCCGACGCGGTAGGCGACCCAGGAGGTGGGGTCGGTGCCGGACTCGTGTATCGCGGCGACGTTGGGCGCGCCATCGTGCGCCTGCCAGCGCTCGAACGGCTCGGCGAAGGCCTCAGGGACGCCCTCGTCGGTCGCATACTTCCGCGAGACGGTGAGTATCTGGGCGTCGGTGCCGCCGTGCCACGGCGTCGAGTAGCGGTGGACGGCGCCGTCGGTGTCGGTAAACTCCACCTGGGTCACGTCGGGAACGGAGGCGCCGAGCTGGCCGGGACTGGCCGGGCCGACTGTCCCCACGTCGGAGGGGCCCGCCGGCTCGTCTGAGGAGGTCGTCCCGGGCTCGGGTTCGTCCGGCTGCTCGGGCTCGGGGATCTCGGCGACCGCGTCGGGGTCGAAGCGCACGCCGGACCGGGTGATGTCGTTGCGTAGAAAGCGGTGGGCTCGCTCCTCGAACTCCTCGCCGCGGCCGTCGTAGACCCGGAGGTGCTTGAAGTCATAGAGCCCCTGGAGCTTCTTGGCGCGGTCGGCGGCCTCTTGGCGTGTGGACGCGACCGTCATCGCGCAGGTCCCGGCCTCGGGGACGACGCTCCACCCGCCGACGAGTTCGTCACGGCGTACCGTGAGTATCTCAAACAGCGGGTTCCAGTAGAGCCCGCCGACGCTGCGCGGGGAGTCCCACCGGACGAGACACGGGTGGCGGTCGGCCTCCATCTTCGATTTCGCGTAGCGCATGGCCGAGAGCTGGGAGTCGTGGGTGGCGTGGGTCTCCCCCGTTCGTGACCCCTGGCGGTAGTCCTCGACGACCCAGAGGCTCCCCTGCTTGATTATCTCCAAGGGCGGCCGGCGCGGGACCTCCTGTTCCATGATATTACCGGGTTCTCCCTTCCTGCTGGAGAGTCGATTGTTGGAGCAAAAATAGGTTTGGGTGCGCGCAACCCCGGAGCGCAACCCTTGTTACCGGGCGTCGCCGTGTATCAAGCAATGAGTCAGGACTCTCCGCCGGTCCGCCGTCTCGCGGACTGGGACCACGACCGCCTCGGTCGGCTTGGGGCCGACCACGGGACGCCGCTGTACGTCGTCGACCTCGACCGCGTCGCCGAAAACTACGAGCGGTTCGCGTCGGCGTTCCCCGACGCCCACGTGATGTACGCCGCGAAGGCCCACACCGGCCGTGCCGTCCTCTCGAAGCTGCTTTCGGCCGGCGCCGACATCGAGTGTGCCGCCGCCGGCGAACTCAAGCGGGCCATCGAGGCCGGGGCGGACCCGAACACGCTGCAGTACACCGCCGTGAACCCGCCCGACGGCGACCTCGACTACGCCGTCGAACTGGCCGAGGAGAACCCAGGTCTCACCATCACCGGCGGCGCTCGGGACACTTTCGACCGCCTCGAAGACCGGGGGTACGACGGCCGTGTCGCCGTCCGCATCAACCCCGGTATCGGCACCGGTCACCACGAGAAGGTGGCGACGGGCAAAGACGCCAAGTTCGGTATCCCCTACGAGCAGGTGCCCGAGGTGGCCGCGGACGTGGCCGACCGGTTCGACCTCGTGGGCATCCACGCCCACGCCGGCAGCGGTGTCCTCCACGACGACCTGGACGACCACTGCCGCGCCATCGGGAAAGTCGCCGACATGGGTCGGCGCGTCGAGCGCGAAGTGACGCCCCTGGACTTCGTGGACTTCGGCGGCGGCTTCGGCGTGCCCTATCGCGAGGACGGGGAGCCACTGGATATGGTGGTCGTCGGCGAGAAGGTCCGGGACGCGGTCGGCGAGTTAGACGCCCGGATAAAGCTCGAACCGGGCCGCTACGTCGTCGCCGACGCCGAACTCATCCTCACGAAGGTAAACACTATCAAGGAGGCACCCGCGGCGACGGTCGTCGGCGTCGACGCCTCGCTGGCGACGCTCATCCGGCCGGCGATGTTCGGGTCGTACCACCCGATTCGGAACGTATCGGCCCCCGACCGCGACCCGGAACCGGTCTCCGTGGGCGGGCCCTGCTGTACCAGCGCCGACGTGTTCTGTACCGACCGACCCATCGCCCGCCCGGAGCGCGAGGAGCTGCTGGCCATCGGCAACGCCGGCGCCTACGGCTACGAACTCGCGAACCAGTTCCACTCCCAGCCCCGGCCCGCGGAGGTCGCCATCGAGGGCGGAGAGACGCGAATCGTCCGGGAGCGCGAGACGCTGGCCGACGTGACCCGCATGGAGCGATGAGCGTCGGCTTCGACCTCGAAGCGTTCCACCGGGAGGCCGTCGAGACCGACTCGACCGAGGACGTGGGCCCGATTCGGGACCTGCTCGTGGCGACGCTGGACCGGGCCGGCGCCGACCCGACTGTTGACGAGCTTGGCAACGTCATCGCGACGGCGGGCGCGGCCGACCCCGACGCCGCGGCGGCCGCCGACGGGACCCATCTCGTCTTGAACACCCATATCGACACCGTGCCGCCCCATCTGCCCTACGAGCGTCGGGAGACACCGCCGGGCGACGAAGAGATAACCGGCGATGGAGGCGGCCTCACCGGCGACGTCGTCTGTGGCCGGGGCGCGTGTGACGCGAAGGGGCCACTCGCCGCGCTCGTCGAGGCCTTCCTCACCGTCGAGCCCGAGGATGGCGCGGTGACGCTGGCCGTCTCCACCGACGAGGAGACCACACAGACCGGCGGCGCCCACCTCGCCGAGACGCTCGATGCGGACGGCTACATCGTGGGCGAGCCCACGGGACTGGACGTCTGTACCGCGGCGAAGGGGCAGTTCGAGGGCCGGGTGACGATTCACGGCGAGAGCGGCCACGCGGCGGACCCCGAGAGCGGGGCCAACGCCATCAGAGCCGCGGCGCCCGTCCTGCAGGCGATGGAGAGCTACGACGAGCGCGAGGGGCCGGGGAGACACGAGCCGCTGGGTCGCCCCATCCTGACGCCGTCGATGGTCGAGGGCGGCGAGGCGACCAACCAGATACCGGCCGAGTGTACCATCACGTTCGACCGGCGCTCGGTGCCCCCCGAGACGAGCGACGAGTTCCCCGGGGCGCTGGAAGCCCACCTCTCGGAGTGGCTCCCCGAGTCGATGAGCCTCGACGTGGCGCTCATCCGGCCCGACACGCCCTTCCCCGACGCCTTCGCCACGGACCCCGATTCGGCCCTCGTCCGGGCGCTCGGCGAGGCAAGCGGCGGGGCCGTCCGGCCGTTCGAGGCCGCGACGGAGGCCTCCTACTTCGCCGAGAGCGGCCCGACGGTCGTCTTCGGTCCGGGCGTGCTCTCCGACGGTGTCGGCGCGGTCGCCCACTCGAAACGCGAGTACGTCCGCCTCTCGGAAGTCCGGGCCGCCGCTCGCGCGGTCCGGGAGACCGTCGAGCGACTCGTCCAGTAGCGCCGCTGTGCCGACTAGTCGAGCAGCGCCATCGCTTCCTCGTCGGTCACCTGCGAGAAGTCCCGGAAGAACTGTCCGACGGCCCTGAACGACCGGGGCCGCTCCAGCACGACGAGGTGGTCGACCCGCCGCTCCAGGTCGTCGGCGGTCCGGGGCGACCCGACCGGAACCGCGGCGGCGACACTCGCAGCGCCGGCCGCCCGGACCCGCTCGACGCAGGCGAACATCGTCGCGCCCGTTGCGAGCCCGTCGTCGACGATACAGACGTGCTCGCCGTCGAGGGAAAGGGGCGGGCGGCCCTCGCGGTAGCGGTCGAACTTCTCTCTGGCCGCCCGCCGTTCGCGGTCGATTTCGTCGTCCAGATACCCCGCGGGCGGGTCTACCTTCCCGATGAGGGAGTCGTTGCGCCACGTCGTCCCGTCGTCGGCGACGGCGGCGACCGCCAGCTCGGGGTTGTCGGGCGCGCCGACCTTGCTCGCGACCACCACGTCTATGGGAACGTCGAGTTCGTCCGCGACGGGGCGGGCGACCGGCAGCCCGCCGCGGGGGATACCCAGGACGACGTCGACAGCGAACGCCGACTGACGGACCGCCGCGGCCAGCTGTTCACCGGCGTCCGTTCGGTCCGTGAACATATCAAATCGTAGGGCAGAGGCGGACTTAATCCCCGCGGCTACTCCGAGGACACTCCTGTGTAGTGTCCGCCGACTTCGCACGGTCACGGGAACGCGACGACGGTGCAGTCCGAGGTCAACCGGCCGCTGGCGGCGCTACCGACCAGTCGACGCGTCGGCTCGCAGGCAAAGCGAGGGGTCGCTGACGCCGCCACGGCTGATCAGTCCTGAGCGGAGTCCGCTGGGCGAGCGCGAGTCCGACGGCCATCAACTATTCAAGCAGAGATATCGGTTATTGGGTATGGATGATAATCGAACGGTGACAGACGAAATCGTCTCCGCGGTCGCCCAAGCGGAGGGTGTCGACCCGGCCGACGTGGAGCCCTCGCTGTTCGAGTCCGTCGACACCAGGGCGTTAGAGCGGCTCTTCCGCGACACCAGGGGCCACGTCACCTTCGAGTACAAGAACTACGTGGTGACGGTAAGTAGTGACGGCGACATCACGCTCGAACCGCTGGCCACGTAGACCCGCTACGTCCCGTCGACGTCCGCCGCCAGGTCGGCCGCGAGGCCGGTGTAGCCGGCCGGCGTCAGCGCTTCTAGCTCCGCCCGCACGTCTTTGCTCACGTCGAGGCCCGCAATCATTTCGCGGAAGTCCTCGATGGTCACGTCCTGACCCCGCGTCGCCTGCTTCACCTGCTCGTAGGCGTCGTCGTGGCCCTCCCGGCGGAGGATAGTCTGGACGGCCTCGCCGATAATCTCGGGCGTGTCGTCCAGCTCCGCCCGCATGACCTGCTCGTTTGGCACTACCTTCGCCAGCCCGTTCTGGCACTTGCCGTAGGCGATAAGCGAGTACGCCAGGGCGGAGCCGACGTTTCGCTTGACCGTCGAGTCCGAGAGGTCCCGCTGGAGCCGGGAGTTGGTGACGTAGTCCCCGAGGAAGACGAGATCGGAGTTCGCTTTCGAGAGGTTCCCCTCGCTGTTCTCGAAGTCTATCGGGTTGACCTTGTGGGGCATCGTCGAGGAGCCGGTCTCGCCCTCGACGGTCTGTTGCCCGAGATAGCGGTCGGAGACGTAGAGCCACATGTCCCGGTTCATGTCCAGCAGGACGTTGTTGGCCCCCCGGACCGCATCGAAGAGGACCGCGAGGTCGTCACAGGGATTGACCTGCGTTGTCAGGGGCTCGTGGTCCAGACCGAGCGAGCCGACGAACGCCTCGGCGACGGCGGGCCAGTCCACGTCCGGGTAGGCGGCGTGGTGGGCCGCATACGTCCCGGAGGCCCCGGCGAGCTTGCCCGAGAGCGAATCCGCGGCCCGCTCGATGCGGGCGATGGCCTGCCCGAGTCGGGAGGCGTAGACCGCCATCTCCTTGCCGAACGTCGTCGGGGTGGCCGGCTGGCCGTGGGTCCGGGCGAGCATCGGCAGGTCGGCGTGCTCGTGGGCCATCCCGACGAGCGTATCACGAATCTCGCGCAGTTCCGGCACCAGCACGTCCTCGGCGGCTGGCTTGACCAGCAGGCGGTGAGCCAGGTTGTTCACGTCCTCGCTGGTCAGCCCGAAGTGAATCCAGTGGTCGGCGTCGAGCCCCTCGGGCATGCCCAGACGGATGAAATACTCGATGGCCTTGACGTCGTGGTTCGTGGCAGCGTACTCGCCGTACCCCTCGGTCTCAAGTTGCTTGACGACGCTCGCGTCCTCGTCGTCGAAGTCCTCGTAGAGCGCGCGGAGTTTGGCCCGCTGGTCCGTGGCGATGGAGAGGGGTGTCGCGTCGAGGTCGGCCAGCGCGACGAGATACTCCACTTCCACTTCGACGCGGGCGCGCATGAGCGCCCGCTCGCTGGCGTACGGGACGAGCGGTTCGGTGTACCGGGCGTAGCGGCCGTCGAGCGGAGAAACGGCGGCGAGGGGGCCTCTGTCGGTCATACCGCACTCTCCGCCGGAGACCCGAAAAAGCGTGTCGACTCACACTGCCGGCTGGACGGTCGAACCCGGAGTCACGACCTCGTTTTCGAAACGTCGCAGCCGGCATGTCCGCGTTATGGCAGCTTCAGGTACGTGTCGCCCCGCTGCTGGACGCGCACGACCTCGGCGACGCCGGACCGCACCGTCGTCACACCGGTCGCGAGGTCCTGTGCGGCGTGGCCAAACCGGTCCAGGGAGTTCGCGCAGGCGGAAATCTCGACGCCGGACTGGGCCATCCGCGTCACTTTGTCAGCCTCGGGACTGGTTTCGAGGAGGAAACGGACCCCGGGCCCGTTGACGACGACCTCCATCAGCTCCGGCGGCGTCTCGACTGAGTCGTCGTTGACGAGGTTCGCGAGATTGCGCAGCGCCATCTGCCAGTCACCGATGTCGTCGCTGGAGATGTGTACCAGAATCGAACAGTGACTGCTCATGCCAGCCGATGCGTCCGGACCGAGATAAATCCCCGCCCGGGACACCCGACCGTAGTCGGCCCGAGCCGGCCGTCCGGTGGGCCCTGACGGCAGCGTTCCCCCCCGAGCGCGACCCGCGCATTTCGCAACTACTTTGCGCGCCGGCCGCCCGGAGATAGGTATGAAACTCGCCGGTATGGCCAGCAACCGTGGCCGGAACCTCTTGAACATCGCCGACCGCTCGCCCGGCGGCGCCGAGTTCGCCGTCGTCCTGACGAACGACGCCGACGCGCCCGTCCTGGAGGCCGCAGCGGAGCGTGGCATCCCGACCGAAGTCGTCGAGCGAGACGAGGACGAGTCCCGCCAGTCCCACGAGGAGCGGGTCCTCGACGCCCTCGCGGACTACGACTTCGACCTGGTGACGCTGGACGGCTACATGCGCATCCTCAGCGAGACCTTCCTCGACGACGCGCCGACCACGCTGAACGTCCACCCGTCTCTGCTCCCGAACTTCGACGGGATGGACCCCCACGAGCAGGTCCTCGATGCGGGCGTCAAAGTCACGGGCTGTACCGTCCACGTCGTCGACGAGACGGTCGACGGCGGCCCCATCGTCACCCAGGAACCCATCCCGGTCTTCGAGGGCGACGACACCGACGCCCTGAAAGAGCGCGTCCTCTACGAGGGCGAGTTCACGGCCTACCCCAGAGTCGTCGAGTGGTTCGCCGAGGGCCGCGTCGACGTCGACTGGGACGACGGCACGGTCGACGTCGAGGGCGACGAGGGCGGGGCGTTCCCCGCGCGCCGGCTGGTCTCGGACGACCGCGCCGCGGACCTCCGGTACGGGGAGAACCCCCACCAGGACGCCGCGCTGTACGCCGACACCACCGTCTCGGAGGCTAGCGTCGTCCACGCCGACCAGTTGAACGAGGGCGCCAAGGCCCTGTCGTACAACAACTACAACGACGCGGACGGGGCCCTGAACCTCATCAAGGAGTTCGACGAGCCGGCCGCCGCCGTCATCAAACACACGAACCCCGCCGGCTGTGCGACCGCCGACTCCGTCGCCGAGGCCTACGGCAAGGCCCTCTCGACGGACCCGATGAGCGCCTTCGGCGGCATCGTCGCGCTCAACCGGGAGTGCGATACGGCGACCGCCGAACAGATCATCGACTCGTTCAAGGAGGTCGTCGTCGCGCCGGGCTACACCGACGCCGCGCTGGACGTGCTCTTCGAGAAGGAGAACCTCCGCGTGCTAGAGGTCAACGACAACTTCGAGGTGACCGATACGCTCACCGAGAAACCCCTGGTCGGGGGCCGACTCGTCCAGGAGCGCGACACCCAGCACCTCACCCCGGAGGACCTCGAAGTGGTCACCGAGCGCCAGCCCACCGAGGAACAGATAGAGTCGATGCTGTTTGCCTGGCACACGCTCAAACACGTCAAGTCCAACGGCATCCTCTTCGCGAAGGGAACGGAGACCGTGGGCATCGGCATGGGCCAGGTCTCCCGCGTCGACGCCGTCCGGCTGGCCGCCATGAAGGCCGACGAACACGCCGAGGGCAAGGACGCGGCGGGCGCCGTGATGGCCTCCGACGCCTTCTTCCCGTTCCCGGACGGCATCGAGGAGGCCGCCAAAGCGGGCATCGAGGCCGTCATCCAGCCCGGCGGCTCGAAGAACGACGAGAGCGTCATCGAGGCCGCCGACGAACACGACATGACGATGGTCATGACCGGCCAGCGCAGTTTCAGACACGACTGAGAGGAGTGTCTGAAGCTCGGAAGGCGACCAGCGGGAGTCTTCCGGTGTTTCCGGCACGACTGAGCGCCGTCGGGGAGCGCCCTGCCGACGACCGTCGTCCACGGGGGCGGCTGTCCAAAGTCATTTGCGGCGACATCCACTAGCGCCGCTGTGACCTGGCTCGCCGAGAACCGCCACTGGCTGCTGTTCGCCGCGACGGTGCTGTCCGGGCTCTCGACGGCCGGCGTCGCCGTCGTCGGCGTGCTCGCGACCGCCTCCGTACTGGTGACCGGCGGGTCGCTGGTGCTGACGGTCGGTGCCTTCCTGCTTGCGACACTGTTGCTTGGCGGGCTGACGCTGGTCTTCGGGGCCGGGCTCCTGTCGACGCTCGCCAGCCGCGCCTCGCTCCCGTCGGTTCCCCGGAATCGACGCGTGGCGAACGCCCTCCACGGGCTGGAGGCCGCCGTCCCTCCGCTCCGGCGGCTCGGGCTGGCCGACCGCCTCGAACCCACGGTCGAGGACCGGCGGGCGAGGCTCACGGAGCGGTACGTCGACGGCGAGCTCTCCGAGCGGGAGTTCGAGGCGCGTCTCGACGCGCTGCTCGACGAGACGGGAGAGTCTCGGGTGCCGGACAGCGAACTGGGCACGAACGCGCCCGCCGCGCCCGACCGCGAGATCGAACGGGAGCGAGAGCGGTGAGCGGACGGCCTGCGGGTTTTTATCTCGCCCGCACGTCACTGCAGGTATGAGCAAGTTCACACTCTACCGGGCCGACGTCGACTCGCCGCGGCTCGCCCGTGTGCTCGGCACGGTGCCGGGTATCGCGGTCGGCGACGAGGGGACGGACGACCGCGGGGTCGGCGCTGAACCGGCGCCGGACGAGAGCGACGACGGCGGGCTGGAAGAGCGGGTTCCGCTGCCGGAGACCGATGTCGACGCCTCGGTCGTGAAAACCTACGGGCTGCTCGGACTGGGCGTCTCGATGGTGATGCTCGGTATCGCGACGGTCGGCATCTGGGTGTACCGGCGCCGGAACGGCGACAGCGGCGAGTCGGAGACGCCGCCGCCGACGACGGGGGTCGACACCGACGGGACGGCGCCACCGGCGGGCGAGACCGAGCGGGCGGCGTCCGAGCCGGAGCCCTCGACGCCCGAGCCGTCGCTGGTGATACCGGACGAGGAGCCGGCGTCCGAGACAGCGCCACACGGCCGGACCGAGGGGGACCGTTCGGACGTGGAGTGGGAGCCCAGAGAGACGAGCGAGCCGGAGCCTGTCGAGACGCCCGACGAACCGGCCGAACCGAAGACCGTCGAGGACGACGCGCGGCCGACCGAATCGGTCGACGCCGCGCCGCTGCTGGGGCTTGCCTTCCTCGCCGCGAGCGGCGCGGTCGTGCAGTGGCTGCAAGGCGGCGACGAGGTCTGAGGCTGTCGGCACCCGCACCACTATTAGCTAGCGGTCGACAAGGGGGCGTATGAGCCGGACAGGTCATGGTCGGACTCGTCGTGCGCTGCTCGCGGCGGTCGGTGCCACCGGAGTCGCGGCGCTTGCGGGTTGTAGCGGCGACGACCAATCCACGGCGTCGGAGGCCGAAACACCGGGCTCCTCGCCAACTGCGTCACCGCAGTCGACAGCGACGCCGGAGTCGATAGGGCTCCCGCCGGGGACGAGCGAGAGCGGTATCGACGACGCCTCGGCGCTCGTGTCGGCCACCCAGTCGGCGCTCCGGTCGACCGACTACGCGATAGAGAGTGTCGTCCCGCTGGGTGGCGAGAGCACCGTCACCACCACGATACGGAGCAGCCCGAGCCAGGAGCGGTATCTGTACGTCCACGACTCGCCCTCGGAGACGAACCGCCGGTACGTCGCCGACGGGACGAGCCATATCCAGGCAACGGCGGGCGGGGAGACCTCGTACAGCACCGACACAGTGGAGACGTTCGCGACGGTCCATGAGGACAACGACCAAGTCAGATTGCTCGGTGACAGTGAGGGGCTGGGAGGGATACTCGATGCGGGCAGCTACGCGCCGGCCGGGACGGTCACGCGGGACGGTCGGCGGCTCCACGAGTTCGCGCTCGAATCGGCCGACCTGGCGGGTGGCGCGACGGCCGTCACGGCGGACGGCGGTGCGTTCGTCGACGCCGAGGGCGTCGTCTTCGAGGCGAGTCTCCCGTACACGCCCGAGGGGAGCGGCGCCACCGTCGAGTGGTCGTTCACCGTGCTGGCTCTCGGTGACGTGAGCGTGCGCGAGCCCGACTGGGTCCGGTCGGGCTAGAGGCCACACAGTCTACGGTCCGACAGCCTAAAGCGGACGGCTACGGAACTGCGGGCATGGAGTTCCACGAGGCCGCGAACTTCCTCTTCGAGTTGCGCCGGTTCGACTCCCGGGCCGGCACCGACGCCACGCGGGCGCTGCTTTCGGAACTGGGCGACCCACAGGCGGGACCCAGCTGCGTGCAGATAGCCGGCTCCAACGGCAAGGGATCGACCGCCCGGATGGTCGAGCGGGCGCTCCGGGAGGCCGGCCTCGACGTCGGTCTCTACACCTCGCCACACCTCGACGATGTCCGCGAGCGGATACAGGTAAACGGCCGCAAGGTCCCCGAGGCCGCCGTCGTCGAGTTCGTCGAAGAAGCTCGCGAGTACATCACGGAGGAGGGGGCCGCCGGGGCCTCCCCGACGTTCTTCGAGACGCTGACCGCCTTCGCCTTCTGGGAGTTCGACCGGCAGGACGTCGACGTGGCCGTCCTGGAAGTTGGCATCGGCGGGAAGTACGACGCCACCAGCGTCGTCGACCCGGTCGCCAGCGCAGTGACGAGCGTGACCCTGGAACACACGCACATCCTGGGTGACACGGTCGAGGAGATAGCCACGGACAAGGCCCACGTCGCGCCCGCCGACCGACCGCTGGTGACCGGTGCGACCGGCGACGCCCTCGCCGCGGTCCGCGAGCAGGCCGGCGACGTGATACCGGTCGGCGACGGAAGCGACGCGGACAGCGACGGCGACCCGGACGTGCGAGTGAGCTACGGTGGCCGGGAGGGGCTGGAAGCCGCCGTCACCATCGACGGACCGGGCTGGACCGTCGACACCCACCTGCCGCTGCTGGGCGAACACCAGGCCCACAACGCGGGTATCGCCGCGGCGCTGGTCCGACAGGCCGCCGACGCGCTCGGGGTCGATATCGCCCGGGCCGCCGTCGAGCGCGGCCTGCGAAACGTCCACTGGCCGGGCCGCTTCGAGGTGATGGGGCAGTCGCCACTGACCGTCCTCGACGGCGCGCACAACCCCGGCGGCCTCGAACGGACGATGGCGACGCTCGACTCGTTCGAGTACGACGACCTCCACGTCGTCCTCGGCGCGATGGTCGACAAGGACCACGCGGCTATTGCGGCCGAACTGGACGGGGCCGACCACATCGTCGCCTGCCGGCCCAACGTCGACCGGGCGGAGGCACCCGACGTACTGGCCGAGGCGCTGCGTGAGTCGACCGACGCCGAGGTACAGACCCGCTCGGACGTGGCCGGCGCCCTCGGGATGGCACTCGATGCCGCCGAGCCGGGCGACGCCGTCCTCGTGACGGGGTCGCTGTACGCAGTCCGCGAGGCCCGAACGCGCTGGTCGCGGTCGATGGTACCCAAGACCGTCGATTCGATTCCCGAAGCGGAGGCGACAATCGAGGGCGCCCACGTCACGCAGGCGGGCGCCTGGCGGATGCGCGGGAAGGCCGTCCACCGGGTCCTCCGGACCCGCGTCCAGCCCCGCCAGGCGAGTTATCTCAAGGAGGAACTGCTGTCGCTGGGCGGCGAGTGTGCCGTCTCCGGGCTGAACGACCAGGCCGAGGAGCGCGTCGACTGCGTGCTGATGGGGACGATGGCGCAGTTCAAACGGCTCGCGGAGAAGCTAGACGGCCAGCCGTACGGGCTCTCGACCTTTTCCGACGAGCTCCGCGAGGCTCTGGATATCCAGCAGCCCCCGTCCGAGACCGACTACCCCTGGAGCGACGGCACCGCGGTGATGGGTATCCTCAACGTCACGCCGGATTCGTTCCACGACGGCGGGGAGTACAACGCCATCGCGGATGCCGTCGCCCGCGCCCAGCAGATGGTCGAAGACGGCGCCGACATCCTCGACATCGGCGGCGAATCGACCAGGCCGGGGGCCGACCCCGTCCCCGTCGAGACGGAAATCGACCGCGTGGTCCCGGTCATCGAGGCCCTCTCGGACGTGGACGTGGCCATCTCCGTCGACACCCGGAAAGCCGAGGTGGCCCGCGCGGCACTTTCGGCCGGCGCGGACATCCTCAACGACGTGTCGGGGCTCGAAGACCCCGAGATGCGGCTGGTCGCCGCCGAGTACGACGTGCCCGTCGTCGTGATGCACTCCATTAACACGCCCGTCGACCCAGACAGCGATATCCACTACGACGACGTGGTCGGGGACGTCATCGACGAGCTGACCGAGCGCGTCCTGCTGGCCGAGAAGGCGGGGCTGGACCGCGAGCAGATTCTGGTCGACCCCGGCATCGGCTTCGGGAAGTCGCCGGCCGAGGACTTCGAGTTGCTCGACCGAATCGAGGAGTTCCGGGCGCTTGGCTGTCCGGTTCTGGTCGGCCATTCCCACAAGTCCCTGTTCGGCCTCGTCGGCGAGCAGCCGGGTGACTGCCTCGAAGCGACGATAGCGGGAACGACCATCGCCACGGAGCGGGGCGCCGACGTGATACGGGTCCACGACGTGGCCGCGAACGCCGCCGCCGTCAACGTCGCCCAGGCGGCCCGCGACCCCGACCGGTTCAGCTGATACCAACGTGGCGGTCACAGTCCGGCGGGGGTGGCGTACCCGCGTGCCGCTGTCTGGGTGGACGCGGCGGTCTACTCCGCCTCCGGGTCCACGGCGTGGGCCTCCTGTTCTGTGACCTGAATTCCCTTCGAGGCGAGATGGCGCATCTGCCGGCGGACGAAGTCCTCCTCGGTCGTCCCGCGGGTCGCCAGCACCACCATGCGGGCGTCGCCGGCGGGGCGCATCGTCCGGCCGGCCCGCTGGGCGCCCTGCCGGCGGGAACCGCCAAGCCCGGAGGCGACGACGGCGAGTTCGGCGTCGGGGAGGTCGATGCCCTCGTCGCCGACGCGGGAGACCACCAGCGTGTCCTGTTCGCCCCGGCGGAAGGCCGCAAACAGCCGCTCTCGCTCGGCGTGGCGGGTCTCACCGCTGATGAAGGGCTCGTCGATGGCCTCGCTGATGGCCTCGCCGTCGTCCAGATACTCCACGAAGACGAGTGCTTTCGCCTCGGGGTGCTGGGCCAGCGTGTAGCGTATCTCGTCTATCTTGCCGCTGTTTCCGGCCGCCGCCTGCCGGCGGTCGTGGCCCGACGTGGCGGCGTACTCGGTGCGCTCGTCGTCGCTTCCCCAGGGGACCAGCCGTATCTCGACCTCCGGCTCTGCGACGTAGCCCTCGTCGAAGAGCTTCCCCCAGTCGGTGCCGATGGGCGGGCCGACGAGGGTGAATATCTCCTCCTCGTCGTCTGACTCCCGCGTCGGGGTCGCCGTGAGTCCCAGCCGGTGTTTGGTCTGGAGGTTCGCGCTCCGGCGGTAGATCGGCGCCGGGACGTGGTGGACCTCGTCGAACACGATGAGCCCCCACTTTCGCTCGTCGAACAGCTTCCGGTGGCGGTCCATCCCGGCGGTGCGGTAGGTCGCGATGGTCACCGGACGGATCTCCTTCTCGCCGCCGTGGTACTCGCCGATGTCGTCGTCGGAAAGTGTCGTGTGTCGGACCAGCTCGTCGCGCCACTGGGTCGCCAGTTCCCTCGACGGCACCAGAATCAGCGTCTCGCCGCCGACGGCGGCCATCGCGCCCATCGCCGCGACAGTCTTGCCCGAGCCGGGCGGCCCGACGAACACGCCCGATCCCTGCTCGGTGAACCGCTCGACCCAGTCGGCCTGGTAGTCCCGCAGTCGCAGTCGGAGCTCCATCTCCAGGGGCTCGCCGGTCGCCAGCTCGCGGTCGTCCCGCACCGGGTAGCCGGCCTCGTACAGCGTCCGCTTGACCTGGGCCGTGGCGTCGGCGTCGACCCACGACTCCGAGTCGGAGATGGGCGCCCGCAACAGGTCGTCGTCCAGTTTCGGCCGGGCGACGTTGCCCATCAGCTCGTCGCTCTCGGCTTCCAGCACCACGTAGCCGTCCTCGTGGGTGTACAGGCGGAACTTCCGGGCCCGCTCCCACTGGCTGGTCACCCACTCTTCGAGGTGGGACGACCGTTCCCCGAGCACGTCCCGCATCGTCGAGAGCAGTTCCGCCAGGGTCTCGTGGGGGGCGGCCCAGATGTCGGCCTCGCGGAGCTCGTAGACGTAGCCGCCCGAACGGTTCGAGTCACCGAGCCGCGCGAACTGCGAGAGCTGTGCCCGGGTGAACTGGTCGGGGTGTTCGACGACGACCTCCCGGCGGTCCGGAAAGAGGATGACCCGCTCGCGGTCGGTCACCTCGGCCACGTCGGTCGGATACCACACCGACTCCGTCCCGGTCACGTCCTGGCGCTGTATCTCCCCCTCGTCGGCCAGCGCTTCGAGGGCGCTCCGTGCCTCGTCGGGCGTCAGGTCCGTCTTGCGTGAGAGCTCGGTCGCCGTCAGGTGCGGGCGGCCGACGGCGTCGATGGCGTCGTACACCGCGTCGAGTTCGAGGCGGGCGTCGCTGTCCTCGGATTCGGTAGTCACTACTCTCAGCTGGGTGCCACAGCCCAAAACGGGTTTCGTCTGGTCGGTCGAGCGGCGTCGACCCGTAGAGATTTCACGGCCGCTCGACAACGCTTTGCTGTGCCCGAGCTATCGATGCGAAACCCCTGGGTCTTCACGACCGTAAACGTCGTCGCGTGGGTCCTCGTCTGGGGAGCGGTCCAGTTGCTCCTCTTCGACGGCGGGCTGTTCGAGGCGGTACTGCAGGCCGGGCTGGCCGGAATCGCGTTCTCGGTGCTCTATCTGTATTTCCAGTGAACGGGTGTCACGGAACGGTGCAGGCAGGGTCGTTCGGCCGAAAGCCGACGGAGCGAGCAAGCGGGCCCGGAGTTTTGAGCAAACCAGGTCTCACAGCTACGTCAGCGTGACTTGCTCAGTCTTGTGGTCAGTCGTGATCGGCAGTCGCAGTTCGACCGTCGTCCAGCCGTCGGTTCGCTCGTAGTTGACGCTGCCGTTAGCCGATTCTACGATCCACCGCACGACCCAGAGACCGAACCCGCTCCCGTGTTTCAACTGGTTCATATCCTCCCCGTCGAACACGACTGCACGTTCGTTCTCCGGAATCCCCGGCCCGTTATCTTCGATCGTGATGACCGCCTCCTGACCGAACGACCGAGTCGTGACGTGAATCGGGGTGTACTTCCTCACGCGAACATGTACGACGGGATCCCCGGTATTGTGCGTGACTGCGTTGTCCAGGAGGTTATCCAACGCGTCCCGGATTTCAGAACCGGTAGACACGGGAAGGGCGGTCTCGGCGTCGATTGTTATCGTCGAGTCAGGCCACTTCTCCTCTGCCGCGGCGACAGCTTCGAGAGCCGTCTGTCCGACATCGGTGACAGTGTCCGTCTGGGGTTGTTTGAGAATGCTCTGTGCCATCCGGGCTTTCTCACTGACACCGACAAGGTTCTCGGCTCGGTCCGTGATCCGAGCCGCAGCCTGTCTCACCGCCGACGACTCCGCGTGGGTCGCTATCTCGTCGGCCATCCCGAGGACCACTGTCAGTTCGTTCCGGAGGTTGTGCCGCAACACCCGGTGGAGCACTTGGAGGTGCTGGCGCTTCTGTTGGTCCTCAGTGACGTCGGTGTAGGTTGCTAACCCGTACTGGCTGTCGCCGTCCGTCCCGATGGGGAGACACCGGCAGTAGAAGTCTTTCGGCCCGCTGGCTGTTTGCCGTGTGTACACCCCTTTGGCCACGTTTCCGTTGGCGATCTCGGTGTCCAGCTGTATCGCTTCACTACTGTGGCCATCAGGCACGATGTACTCGTTTAGTGACTCACCGACGATGTAGCCGGCATGATAGCCGAACGTCTTTTCAAACGCGGGGTTGACCGATCGCACGATCGGCTCGTTGTCGCGAAATTCAAATTCGACGACAGCCTGATCCATAAGGTCGAAAAAGTGGTCGAACCACTCCGCACCTGCCGTTTGCGCATCGCTGGCCCGATACTCCGTTTTGCTATGAACGGCTCCGAGTACGTCGCCCTCTTGGGACGGGTTCGAGACGGGGGAGAGTTCGATCTCGACCGTCGGGTCGTCGCCGTTCGTAGACAGGCTGCACGTGAACTTCTGCATCACCTGTCCCGACCCCTGCCGGGCTGCCGTCAGCGCTGCGCGGAGACGGGGTGTGTCCTCGTCTACCAGTAACGTGCTGATTTCTACGCCTTCTAGCTCCGCCGGACTCTTCGCAAACCAGCTGGCCAACGAGTCACCAACCAGCGAGAGCTTGTTCTCGGTATCCAAGAGGAACATCGACTACCGAGACAATCGGTACAATATGGCATATAATGTGCGGATGGCTATTGAGCCACGCGCACCTGCGGGCGTTACCTGCCCATGCTTGGACATATCGGCCGAACAAGCGGCCGGATGACACAACGGTCTGCGGACAGCTCGGTGGCCCCCACCACGTGACTAGAACAGCCCGTACTCGTCGACCAGTCGCTCGTAAAGCGCCTCGTACCGCTCGACGACCGCGGCGTGGTCGTAGTCGGCCAGCGATTCGTCGACGGTACGGTGGTCCATGTCGGCCGAGGCGACGATGGCGTCGGCTATCTCCTGTGGCGTCGTCACGCGGAAGTCCCGGTCGCGGTGTTCGACAAGCTCGTGAGCGCTGGACTCGGCCTGGTACTCTACGACGGCGATACAGCCACACGCCAGCGCCCACAGCAGCTCCGTCGCGAAGTACTCGCGCCACGCCGTCTGGACGAACACCTGCGCGCCCTTATAAATGGCCAGCCGCCGCTCGCGGTCACACGAGCCGACGAAGTCGACCCGGTCGTCGATGCGGAGGTCGGCGGCCTCCCGCTCGTAGGTGTCGCGCTCGGGCCCGTCGCCGATGATCGTCGCCGACCACCCCTTCTGTCGGAGTTCGGCCAGCCCCAGAAACAGCGATTCGATGTTGGCGCTCTCGTCTAACGGGTGGGCATACACCACGTCGACCGACTCGGCCGGCGCCACGTCGCGAACGAGGTCCATATCGATGCCCTCAGGGATGACAGTCGTTCGCTCGCTGTCGGCACCGGCCTCCCAGAGCTGCGTCTGGACGAGTTCGGAGGGGGCGACGAACTGGTCGGCGGCACCCATCGCACGGTTCGAGACCGGCTCGTCGTGGTCGCCGAACCACTCGACGACCAGCGGCGCCCGGGCGAGTTTCGCGCCGGCGTTGGCCGCACGCAACGCCGACGACGGCGCCGGGAAGGCGTGTACCACGTCGGGGCGGTACTTCGCCAGAAGCGCCGGCAGCCGCGTACAGAACGACGCCTCCGCGGGCTCGACGGTGACCCCGCGGTAGGTCACCTCGTCGGGCTCGAACCGGCTCGAATTGCCGCCCCACCACTGGGCGCAGAAGACGGACACCTCGTGGCCGGCTTCGGTCAACGTCGCGGCGAGGCGCTCGATGTGGCGCCGTCCCTCGGTGTCCCGGTGGTGGCTCGTCTCCATGACGACGACCGCGACGCGCATACCGGAGTCGAGAACGGGGCCGCTCAAAAACCCACCCCATCCGCGCACTGCAACGTGGAGCGGGACGGCAAATGGGCCGACAAACGCGACCGCAGACAGTCAGAGAGCCCCGACAGCAGTGTGTAGCGGTTACGCTGCTACCAACCAGAAAGCCCCCGCACGCTGGACTCCCGCGCCTCGTTGCGGTCCTCGGTCACTCTGTTCCCTGCGGTCCTTACTTCGTCGGGGTTCGTCCAGCGTGCGGCCCCTTTCAATCCCGCCCGTAGCCGGTTGGTCAATCTGTACGGAGTGGGATTGAAAGGGGCGTTCACGGGCGGCGCTGCCGCCTGCCGGGGCTTTCTGTCTGTGCGAATCTTGTACTGCAATCCCAAACTAACCTATCTCGTATTCAGCAAAACGTTTTGCATCGGCCAGTACTGCTAGCGAGCGTGTACGACCTCGAACGGTATCTGAACGTCCGGAGCGCCTACGGTGCGTCGATGGGGCCCGACGGCCGGCTGGCCTTCCTGTTGAACACGACCGGCGTGGGGCAGGTCTGGACACTCGACGAGCCCGGCGCGTGGCCCGAACAGCGGACCTTCTACGACGAGCCCGTCGGCTTCGTGGACTACTCGCCGACGCGGCCCGAACTCGTCTTCGGGATGGACGAAGGGGGCAACGAGCGCACCCAGCTCTACCGCCTCGACGACGGGAGCGGCACGGTCACGGAGCTGACGGCGATGCCCGACGCGAAACACCGGTGGGGCGGCTGGGGGCCGGACGGCGACCGCTTCGCCTTCGCCTCGAACCGCCGCGACGAATCCGTCTTCGACGTGTACGTCCAGGACCGCGAGGGCGAGGACGCCGAGTTGGTGTTCGAGGGGGACGGCTGGTTCACCGTCAGCGGGTTCTCGCCGGACGGGACCAAGTTAGCCATCAGCGAGGCCCATTCGAGTTTCGACCAGGACGTCTACGTCCTCGATATCGACTCGGGCGAGCGGACCCATCTGACCCCCCACGAGGGCGACGTGCGCTACTCCAGCGTCTCGTGGGGACCCGAGAGCGAGGCGCTGTATCTGGTCACCGACGCCGACAGCGACACGCTGGAGCTCGCGCGGCTCTCGCTCTCGGGCGACCTCGACATCGTCCGCGAGGGCGGCGGGTGGAACATCGACGGCGTCTCGGTCGACCGGGAGAGCGGCCGGCTGGCCTACTCCCGGAACATCGAGGGGTACAACGAGCTCAACGTCGGCGAGCTGGCGGGGCCGACGACCGTCTCGGAGTTCCCCACGCCGGACCTCCCCGGCGGGCTGGCCGGCGGGGTGGCCTGGGGGCCCGACGCCGACCGCTTCGCCGTCAGCGTCACCGGCCGCACCGTCAACACGAACGTCTTCGTCGTCGAGACGGCGACGGGCAAGGCCGAACGCTGGACCCGCGCCTCGACGGCCGGCATCCCGCGGGAGACGTTCGTCGAGCCCGAGGTCGTCCGCTTCGAGAGCTTCGACGGCCGGGCGATTCCGGCCCTGTTCTCGCTGCCGCCGGGGGCCGACGAGGACGGTGACACGCCGGTCATCGTCGACATCCACGGCGGGCCCGAAAGCCAGCGCCGGCCCTCCTTTGCCGGGCTGACCCAGTACTTCCTGTCGCGGGGCTACGCCGTCCTGGAGCCCAACGTCCGGGGGTCGACGGGCTATGGCAAGGCCTACACGCATCTCGACGACGTCGAAAAACGGATGGACTCGGTGAAGGACCTCCGAGCGGGCGTCGAATGGCTCCGCGACCGGCCGGCCGTCGACCCCGAGCGCGTCGTCGCGATGGGCGGGTCCTATGGCGGCTTCATGGTACTGGCGGCGCTCACGGAGTACCCCGACCTCTGGGCGGCCGGCGTCGACGTGGTCGGCATCGCGAACTTCGTCACGTTTCTGGAGAACACCGGCGAGTGGCGCCGCGAGTTACGGGAAGCCGAGTACGGCTCGCTCGACGACGACAGGGCGTTTCTCGAATCCATCTCGCCCATCAACCGGGCCGACCGCATCACGGCGCCGCTTTTCGTCCTCCACGGCGCGAACGACCCCCGGGTACCTGTCGGCGAGGCCGAACAGATAGCTACCGAGGTCGAGTCCCACGGCGTGCCGGTCGAACTGAAGATTTTCGACGACGAGGGCCACGGCATCAGCAAACGCGAGAACCGCATCGAGGCCTACACGCGCGTCGTCGACTTCCTCAACCGGCACGTGTAGGGGCCGACGTTATCGCCGCTACCGCCTCCTGAAAGCAGTTTCAGAGCGCGAAAACAAGTGGCTGGCTTTATACGAGTCCATGGCAACCAGCCGGTATGGACGTAGCCAGCCGCTCCCGGTCCCGAGTCGAGGAGCGGTTGACGCGAATCGAGGAGCAGTTTGGCCCGCCGGAGGTCACACAGACGACGTTCGAGGTCGACGAGGAGCGGTACCAACAGAGCCTCGAACGGTCGCGCGACGGCCAACTGGACGTGCGCTGCGTTGTCCGGGACGACGACGGGGCCGTACTTCTCCGGGAGGGGGACGGGGAGTGGATGGTGCCACGCGGCCAGACGCGGCCGGACGAGCAGGTCTCGGAGGCGGTCGAGCGCATCGTCAGGGAGGCGGCGGGCGTCGACTGCACCGTCACCGACGCCGTCCGCGCCAACATCCACGGCATCCGAAACGAGGACACCGAGTCCGAGGAGACGGTGTACCGGCTGACCGTCGTGTTCACCGCCGAGGTCGTCGACTCGTCGAAGCCGTCCGGGGAGTCGGTGCGCTGGGACGCCGAGGCCGACGCCGTCAGCGAACTCGTCTGAACGGGCGACCTCGCTGCTGCTCGCGGGTCACTTCTGGCTCGCGGGCTTTGCCCGCTCGAACGGTCCGTGGAACTTCGTTTCGCGCTACTCGCCGTCGAGGCGTTCGCTGCGCTCGCATCTCGCGCTCCCCGCGTCGCTTTCGAGGTAGTGAGCGAAGCGAACTACCTCGCTAGACGACACCGGTGACCGTCGCCGCCTCGACGGCCGCCTCCTCGCTCATCCCGTCGCCCAGGATGGTGTAGCGGTCCCGTATCTCGTGGGCCGTCGTCAGTGCCTCGATGACGGTGTCGCGGTCGATGTCCAGGTCGGCCGCCGTCGTCGGCGCGCCGATGGCCGCCAGCGCGTCGCGCACGTCGCGCCAGCGCCCCTGGGGGCCGGTATGGAGATACTCGGTCATGATGGCACCGACGCCGACCTGATGGCCGTGCAGCGCCGCGCTCGGCGCGATGCGGTCGAGCTGGTGAGAAAAGAGGTGTTCCGCGCCGCTGGCGGGGCGGGACGAGCCCGCGATGGACATCGCCACGCCCGAGGAGACGAGCGCTTTCACGACAATCCACGAGGACTCCTCCAGGTTGCGCTTGATGGAGTCGGCGTTCTCGACGAGCATCTCGGCGGTCATCTGGGAGAGCGCGCCGGCGTACTCCGAGTACGGGACGTTTTTCAGCCGGTGAGCGAGTTCCCAGTCCCGAACAGCGGTGTAGTTCGAGATGATGTCGGCACAGCCGGCTGTCGTCAGCCGCCAGGGGGCCTCCGCGAGGACCTCCGTGTCCGCGACGACCGCAAGCGGCGGCTCCGCGGCGACGCTGTGGCGGGTGTCCTCCTCCGGAATGGAGCCCCGGCCCGAGACGATGCCGTCGTGGCTGGCCGCCGTGGGAATCGAGATGAACCCGCGACCGATGTGGTCGGCCGCCATCTTCGCGATATCGATGGCCTTCCCGCCGCCGACGCCGATGAGAAAGCCGGGGTCGACGTCCTCGGCGTGGCTGATCACCTTCTGGACGGAGTCGAAGCTCGCCTCTTCGATGACGATCTCGGCCGGATCGTACCCGGCCGCTGCGAACTGCTCTATGACCCGCTCTCCGGCGACTTCGTACGGTGTCGGGCTGGAGACCACCAGCGGCCGCCCGGTGAGATGGAGCTCCTCGACGGCGTCCAGGGTCTGTGGGAGGACGCCGTGGCCCACCACGACGTTTCGGGGGAGGCGAATCCACGTCGATTTGTCGAACATACATCCCCCTCCTCACCGTGGTGGCAAAACGGTTTGTCATCGACCGGCGCCCCGGCAATACATATTGGCAAGAAATAAATTCACTACTGCTGATAACTTTTATGTGATTTAATCGTGTCAGTTACTGACACAACGGCAGCGTCGACACACGGCCGGTCTACCGGCCCGGACATGGCTCCGTGCGGTCGAGACGAGAGAGATGGACAACCACCGCACCATCCGACCGAAACCATGGCTGACAAACATACGCGGACGGCCGCTGGCGAATCGGCATCCGACCACTACGGCTCCGGCGGCGGGCGGTGTCGGTCACGGGCACCGCCGAGACGGTTGCTGCCGGCCGTGACGGCTCCGACTGTCACGGGAGGTGACCGACGATGCTAGGTTCGGTACTTCAGGTACCGGTACTCGGGCTCAGCGTCACAGCGTTTCTCGTCTTGCTGGTCGCCTCCTTCGCCGGCGGGGTGTTCGGCGCGGCCCTCGGGGCGCTGCCGGCGTTCATCTTCACCGGGTTCATGGTCATCGCCGGGGAGGCCATCAACATCCTGACCGCACAGCTCGGCGAGGTGGCGGGTATCGCCACCGGTGACGTGGCCCCGAACGTCACCGGGCTGGTCGCGTTCGGCCCCGTCTTCGGGCCCCACATCGCCTTCGCCGGCGGGGCCGCGGCGACTGCCTACGCCGCGAAGAAAGGGAAGATGGACACCGGGTTCGACTACCACGAGGGGAAGAACATCCTCTATGCGTTCGGGACGGAGCCGGACGTCCTCCTGGTCGGCGGCGTCTTCGGCGTCCTCGGGATGTTCATCCGCCAGCTGTCCGGCGGGCTGGCGCTCCCCTGGGACCCCATCGCGATGGGCGTCACGCTCTCGGCTGTCGCCCACCGACTGGCCCTGGGCTACCCGCTCGTGGGCGAGGCCCGCGGCGACGGCCTGCTGGATATGAGCCCCTTTGCCCGTGGGGATATGCGAACGTCGGCGACGGGTGGCGACGTCGCGACCGACGGCGGCGTCGAGGCGGACCGCCTCGCCGTCGAGCCGTGGCTCCCCCACCAGTACAAGTGGTCCGGCGTCGCCTTGCTCGGCCTGGCCGTCGGCGTCCTGGGGGCGTACATCGCCCTGGTGACCGAGAGCTTCTTCCTCGGGTTCGGTATCAGCGCGGCCTCCCTGCTGTTTCTGAACCTCGGCGTCGAAAAGATACCGGTCACACACCACATCACACTGCCGTCGAGTACGGCCGCACTGATACTGGGTACCGGCGGCGACGCCATCGTGGCGCTTCTCGTCGGTGCCCTCTTTGGCGTCTACGGCGCGCTGGTCGGCGAGGTACACCAGCGCGTCTTCTACGCCCACAGCGACACCCACTGGGACCCGCCGGCGGCCTCGATCGTCCTGACGACCTTTACCATCGCCGTCCTGGCGCTTGTCGGCGTCTTCCCGGACAGCGGCTGGGTGCCCCTGCCGATCTGACTACTCCCGGGGTTTTCGACGGCGTTCGTGGGTAACCGCAGAGAAATCGACGGGACCGACTAGTCGTCCGAGGAGGCAGCGAAGTCAGCCTCGGTCGCGTCGTCGGCCGTCGGCGTCGCGGCCGCGGGCGGCTCGTTGCGCACGTCGTCCCGTTCGCGGTCGCTGATGACCTCGGCGTAGGCGTCGGGCATCACCATCGTGAAGTTCGACAGCTCGTCGTCCCACTCTTCCAGCAGCTCCTTCGCGCGGTCGGAATCGGTGTAGGCGGCGTGGTTCTCGACGAGGCGGGTTATCATCCCGCGGTCCTTCGCTTCGAGCGTGTCCCGGATGGATACCATCCCGGTGTTTGCCTGCTCGGCGAACGTGCCGTCGGGGTCGTAGACGTAGGCGACGCCGCCGGACATCCCGGCCGCGAAGTTTTTGCCCGTCTCGCCAAGCACGACGATGGCGCCGCCGGTCATGTACTCACAGCCGTGGTCGCCGACGCCCTCGACGACGCCCTTGACGCCGGAGTTGCGCACCGCAAAGCGCTCGCCGGCCTGGCCGTTGACGTAGGCCTCGCCCTGGGTCGCGCCGTACAGCGCGACGTTGCCGATGACGATGTTGTCGGCGGCGTCGTAGGGCGCCTCGTTGGGCGTGTTGACTATCAGTTTGCCGCCAGAGAGCCCCTTGCCGACGTAGTCGTTTGCGGTCCCGGTCAGCTCCATGGTCACGCCGTGTGCGAGGAAGGCGCCGAAAGACTGGCCCGCGGTGCCGTCGAAGTCCACCCGAATCGTGTCGTCGGGCAGCCCGTCACCACCGTGTTCCCGGCAGATGCGGTTCGACAGCGTCGCGCCGACCGCGCGGTCGACGTTGGTTATCCCGGTGTCAATAGCGACCGGGTCGCCGTTCTCGATGGCGTCCTCGGCCGCGTCGATGAGCTCCCAGTCGAGTTGCTCGTCGACCTCGTGGTCCTGCTCGCGCTGCTTGTAGCGGCCGTCCGACCCGGCCGGTTCGGCGATGACCGACGAGAGGTCGAGCTTCTGGGCTTTCTCCTGGGTCACGTCCTCGCGCTGTTCGAGGACGCTGGCCTTGCCTATCATCTCGTCGACCGTCTCGAAGCCCAGCTCGGCCATTATCTCCCGCAGCTCCTGGGCGACGAATGTCATGTAGTTGATGACGTGTTCGGGCTCGCCGGGGAAGCGACTGCGGAGGTTCTCGTTCTGGGTGGCGACGCCGACGGGACAGGTGTTCTCGTGGCACTGGCGGGCCATCACACAGCCCGAGGTGACCATCGAGGCGGTCCCGAAGGCGTACCCCTCGGCGCCAAGCAGGGCGGCGACGGCCACGTCGCGGCCGGTCTTCATGCCGCCGTCGGAGTGAATCTCGATGCGCGAACGCAGGCCGGTCGCGCGAAGCATCTGGTTTGCCTCCGCGACGCCCAGCTCCCAGGGGAGCCCGGCGTTCTTGATGGAGGTCTTGGGCGAGGCGCCGGTCCCGCCGTCGTGGCCCGAGATGTGGACCACGTCGGCGTTGGCCTTGGCGACGCCGGCCGCGACGGTCCCGATGCCGTCCTCGGCGACCAGCTTGACGTTGATGTCTGCCTCCGGGTTCGCCGCCTTCAGGTCGTGGATGAGTTGTTTGAGGTCCTCGATGGAGTAGATGTCGTGCAGCGGCGGCGGCGAGATGAGGCCGACGCCCGGCGTCGCATAGCGGACGTGGGCGATCATCTCGTTTACCTTCTTGCCGGGCAGGTGGCCGCCTTCGCCGGGCTTTGAGCCCTGGGCCATCTTGATCTGTATCTCCTCGGCTTCGGCGAGATAGTTGCTGGTGACGCCGAAACGGCCCGAGGCGACCTGCTTGGTCTTGCACTCTTTCTCGGTGCCGAAACGCTCCGGGGGCTCGCCGCCCTCGCCGGTGTTGGCGTTGGTGCCGAGCCGGTTCATCGCGATGGCGTTGTTCTCGTGCATCTCCGGGGAGAGCGAGCCAAGCGACATCGCGGCCGTCTCGAAGCGCTCGACGATGTCCTCGATGGGTTCGACGTCCTCGATGTCGACGGGGTCGCGGTCCGAGTCCGTCTCAAGGAGCCCGCGAAGCGTCTGGAGCTGCTCGTTCTGGTCGTTGATGAGCTCGGCGAACTCCTGGTACTTCTCGTAGTCGCCCATGCGCACGGCCTGCTGTATCTTGCCGACCGTGTTGGGGTTCCACTGGTGGTGGATGCCGTTCGAGCGGAACTCGTACTCGCCCTGGCGGGGCATGTCCGGCTCCGCCTCGCTCCAAGCCACGTCGTGGCGCTGGAGGAGGTCGTCCTCGATCTCGTCGAGGCCGATACCCTCGGTCCGGCAGGTGGTCCCCTCGAAGTACTCCGCGATGAAATCGGAGGAAAGCCCGACGGCCTCGAATATCTGGGCGCCCTGATAGGACTCGACCGTGGAGATGCCCATCTTGGCCATCGTCTTCAGGAGGCCGTCCTCGACGGCCGTGATGTAGGCGTCGATGGCCTTGTCCAGGTCGGCACCGTCGGGGCCGGCGACGAGGTCCTCGATGGTCTGATAGGAGAGGTAGGGGTTGACCGCGCCCGCGCCGTAGCCGATGAGCGTCGCGAAGTGATGGACCGCACGCGGATCACCGGACTCGACGACGAGCCCGACGTGGTTGCGGAGCCCGTTGCGCACGAGGTGGTGGTGGATGCCACCGACCGCGAGCAGGGAGGGAATCGGGACGCGGTCCTCGCCGGCCGCGCGGTCCGAGAGGACGATGATGTCCTCTTCCTCGGCGGCCGCGGAGGCCTCGCGTCGCACGTCCTCGACGGCCTCCCGGAGGTCCGTGCCCTTCTCGTAGGTGATGTCGATGACTCGCGTCGACATGCCGTTCTCGTCTAGGTCCTTGATAGCGGCCGTCTCCTCGTCGGTGAGAACCGGGGAGTCAAGCACCAGCTGTCGGGCGTGGGCCCGGCTCTCGTCGAGCAGGTTGCGCTGGTAGCCCAGCCGGGACTCAAGCGAGGTGACGAGCTCCTCGCGGATGTAGTCAAGCGGCGGGTTGGTGACCTGTGCGAACAGCTGCTTGAAGTAGGTAAAGAGGGGGCGGTTGAACTGCGAGAGCACCGACAGCGGCGTGTCGTCGCCCATGGAGCCAACCGGGTCTTTGCCCTTCTCGGCCATCGGTTCGATGAGGTGGTCGACCTCGTCGTAGGTGTAGCCGTACATCGCCTGCTGGCTGCGCAGGCCGCCGACAGCGTCCTGTGGCGTGTTGTCCTCGCGCGGGGCCACATCGTCGAGGTGGAGCTGTTCGGACTCGACCCACTCGCCGTACTTGTCGTCTGTGATGGAGTCGAACACTTCCGCGTCGGGGATGACCCGCCCCTCCTCGGGGTCGGCCAGGAAACACTGACCCGGCTGGAGCCGGCCGCGCTCGGCGATGTCGCTCGGGTCGCTCTCCAGTGCGCCGGCCTCCGAGGACATGACGAGCGTGTTGTCCTCCAGGATGTCGTACCGGCACGGGCGCAGGCCGTTGCGGTCCAGCACCGCGCCGATGCGCTCGCCGTCGGTCGCCGCCACGAGGGCGGGGCCGTCCCACGGTTCGACCAGCGAGGCGTGGTAGTCATAGAAGTCCCGCCGGTCGCCGGAGACGTCGTTCATCTCGCCGCGCCAGGCCTCGGGGATGAGCATCCGCAGGGCGTGGGGCAGGTCGCGGCCGCCCTGCAGGAGCAGCTCCAGGGCGTTGTCGACGCTCGCGGTGTCGGACTGGGAGGGGTCGTCGATGATGGGCTTGACCCGGTCGATGTCGCCCTCGAAGGTGTCGCTCGCGATGTCGGTCTCGCGGGCGCGCATCCAGTTGATGTTGCCCTGGATGGTGTTGAACTCGCCGTTGTGGATGATGCGTCGGTAGGGGTGTGCGAGGTGCCACGCGCCGAGCGTGTTCGTCGAGAAGCGGGCGTGGACCATCGCGAAGGTGGACTCGAAACGCCCATCGGAGAGGTCCGGGTAGTAGTCAAGCAGCTGCTCGGCTTTGAGCAGGCCCTTGTAGACGACGACGTCGGTGGCAAGCGAGACGACATAAAATCGGTCGTGGCCCGACGGCTCCTCGGACTCGACGGTGTTTTCGAGGGTGCGCCGGCCGACGTAGAGGCGGTTGTCCAGCTCCTCGCCGCTCGCGCCGTCGTCGGCGGTGACGACGAACTGGGCGATCTCGGGCTCGGATTCGAGCGCCGTGGCGCCAAGGTCGCTGTTGTCGGTGGGGACCGTTCGCCAGCCCAGCACGTCAAGCCCCTCGCCGGCCAGTTCCGTCTCGACGAGGGCCTTCAGGTCCGATGCGGCCTCGTCGTCGTCACTTGGGAGAAAAAGCGTCCCGACCGCATACGCGCCGGGGTCGGGGAGATCCGCGTCGAACTCCTCGGCGAAGAACTCGTGGGGAATCTGGAGCATGATGCCCGCGCCGTCGCCGGTGCCCTTCTCGGCGCCGGTGGTACCTCGATGTTCCAGGTTCTCCAGGAGTTCCAGCCCGTCGGCGACGGTGCTGTGGTCGCTCTCACCGTCGAGGTCCATTACGACCCCGACACCGCAGTTCGATCGTTCGTCAGTCGGGTCTGCGAGCCCGGCCTCGCCCGCAGACTGGTCACTGATGTGTCGCTCAACCATGTGTGCGCGTGTCTAGAGGCGACTCCCATAAGAGGATGTTCATCAATGGACTAGTGTTCCTAATCCCCCCATTAGGGCATATATATTGTCCATAATCAACCGCGTTGTACAGCGGTTAACAAGTGGCGTGACGGCACCGTCGGCTGTCGGGCGTCGTCACATTTGCCGCGCCCACTCGATAGTTCAGGTCCACGCGCGGGCGGACTCCCCGTCCACCGCCCCCGAGAGATACGCGGTCAGGTCCGTCGTCGTCACCATCCCCACGACCCCCTCCGTGTCGTCGACGACCGGGACGTGGTGGATACCGTGCTCGATGAGCAGGTCCGCGACATCCACGATAGATGCCTGGGCCGTGGTCGTCACCACGTCAGTCGTCATGTGGTCGGCCACCGAGAAGGACGCCGCGGACGCCTCGGCGGCCGCGATAGCGACGAAGTCGGTAGAGGTGAGGACACCTTCCAACTGGTTGTCCTCGTCTACGACGACGACGGAGCTAATCCCCTCGTCGAGCATCAGTGCGGCTGCCGCCTTCGCCGGCGTGTCTGCCGGGACGGTCGTGACGGGCGAGGTCATCAGGCTGCCGACAAATACGTCATCCATGGTCATTGTTCACACACAGGTGTGGATAAACTTGTTGTTACGCGGCAGCCACCCGATGACAGCAGGCGCCTAATTGTCGGTGTCGGGACGCCGCAAGAAATGTCATTCAGCCGGGTGAATGGCCCGCCGTCTGCCGGTTGTCAGCCCGAAGTCTGACGCTGATTTATATATCAGGAGCAGAGAGTCGTCTATGGGGGCACGGAGAAAGTCACACGCTCCCTCGGCCCCATCCTATCCTTCGCGGGGGTTCTTTCAGAGTCGGAAGACGCTGCTGTCGCTATAGGTGACTGGCCACCCTAGAGTCACACTAGACACAGCCAATGTCCGGACAGAGCTATCAGTCGACGGACGGCAGACGTACCGACGACCACTCCCCGGTCGAGACAGGAACAGCGGACAGCGACGGGGACCCGTTCGAGGACGACGACGTCACGTCGGTCCTCGACGCGGCCTAGGACGAGCTCACGTCATGACACGGGAACCATCACCCGCCGCGGGTTCCCCCGCTGGCAGGCGGCGAGCGGTCCGCTCTCAGTAGCTTTTCGCGAAGTAGGCGGTCTCTTCTGCGGCCTCACCACAGATGGCACACTCGTCGTGAACGGGCTCCTCGTCGCGGTCCAGCGGGACCATCACGATTTCGGCGGCGATAGCCTCCTTGATGGGGTCCTCGCAGTCCTCGTCGCCACACCAGCCACACTTGACGTAGCCGCCGTGCTGGCCGATGGTGCCCAGAATCTCCTCCCGGGAGTCGGCCTCCCGGATCTCGCCTTCGAGCGTCTCCTCGGCGCTGGCGTAGAGCTTGGCGTGGACGGTGTCCAGGTGCTCGGAGACGGTGTCGCCGATTCCCTCGCGGTCGACGGTCTCGCTCTCGCCGTCGGGGCGGTGAACCAGCGTCGCCTCGTCGTCCTCGACCTCGTGGGGGCCCACTTCGACGCGCAGGGGAACGCCGTTGAGCTCGTGTTCGTTGTACTTGAAGCCGGGGTTACGGTGGTCGCGGTCGTCGAGTTCGACGCGGACACCGGCGTCCTCTAAGTCGACCGCGAGGTCGGCGGCGTACTCCTGGACTTCGTCTTTCGTGTCCTCCTGCCAGATGGGGACGATGACGACCTGTGTCGGCGCGACGGCGGGGGGCAAGACGAGTCCCTGGTCGTCGGAGTGGGTCATGATGAGCGCGCCCATCGCCCGCCAGGAGAGCCCCCAGGAGGTCGTGTGGGCGACGTTGTCTTCCTCCTCTTCGTCGGCGTAGGTGATGTCGAACGCCTCCGCGAAGGACGTGCCCAGATAGTGGGAGGTCCCGCCCTGGACAGTCTTGCCGTCGGGCATCAGCGCCTCCACCGTCGTCGTGGTGTGTGCGCCCGGGAACTTGTCGTGGGGCGGCTTGCGCCCCTCCATGACCGGCACCGCCATGACCTCCTCGTAGAGCCGCTTGTACTGTTCGAGACGGGTCATCGTCTCGTCCCAGGCGCCCTCCTCGTCGGTGTGGGCCGTGTGGCCCTCCTGCCAGAGGAACTCCTTGGTGCGGAAGAACGGTTTCGTCTCCGTCGCTTCCCACCGGACGACCGAACACCACTGGTTCAATCTGAGGGGGAGGTCACGGTGCGAGCGCGTCCAGTCGGCCATGAATGGCGCGATGATGGACTCGCTGGTCGGGCGAACCGCCAGCCGTTCCTCCAGTTCCTCGTGGCCGCCGTGGGTGACCCAGGCGACCTCGGGGTCGAACCCCTCGACGATGTCTTTCTCCCGTTCGAGGAAGCTCTCGGGGATGAACATCGGGAAGTAGCTGTTCTGGACGCCCGTGTCCTTGAACCAGCCGTCGAGGTGGTTCTGGATGCGCTCCCAGACCGCGTAGCCGCGCGGTTTCGTGACGATGAACCCGCCCATCGGGGCGTAGTCCGCGAGGCCGGCCTTCTGGACGACCTCGGCGTACCACTCGCCGGGTGAATGCTCTTTGCTCTCGGTGATACCGAGATCCTGCTGGTCGCTCATTACCGGAGGGTGGCCCAGGGCGTTATTAAACTATCCGAAGGGGCTTCGTCACGCGCCGAGGGTCGTAAGCGACGCGACCGAGTCGGCGACCCGGCGGTCCATCCCGGCGCCGGTGAACGTCGGGGTCGGCGTCGCCCGGACGGCGTAGAACTCGCCGTCCGCGCCCCGGGTGAAGTCGACGGCGACGGCGCGGGCGTCGAACTGCTCCAGTAGCTCCCGGACCGAGGCGGCCAGTGACACGTCGACGTCGGCCTGCCGGAGGGCGGCGTCGTCATCGACCAGTTCGCTCCGGAGTTCGACGGCACGCATGTGGGTCTCCCGGCCGTCGTCGACCGCGTAGTAGCGGTACTCGACCGGCCCCGTGCCGACCGCCTCGACGTGAAACGGCGCGGGCGCGTCGAGCGCCGCCGGTCCCTCCCAGGCGTACCGGCTGCCGGGCTCGTACCCGTCGCTGGGGCCGTCGAACCTGACATCGGGGACCCGACAGCCGGCAGTTTCGAGCGCCGACAGCGTGACCAGCCGGGCCGACAGCGCCACCGTCGCGACGAACCCGTTCCATGTCTGGACCCCGCTCGCGTCCGCGTACCGGAGGGCAGCGAGAGCGACCGGGTGGACCGTGCCGCCGACGAGCGCCGAAAGCGAGTCGATGTCGGCCGGGGCGACCGAGTCGGACGGCCGGTGGAACTCGACCACGAAGCCACGCACGGCCAACCGCTCGGCGACGGGGCGAAACAGCGGGTGGTCCGGGTCACAGACGAACCCGATACTGTCCATACCCGTCGCTCGAAGGGGGGCCGTAAAAAACTCCCCACGAACCGAACGAGTCAGGTGGATTCAGCCCGTACGACGACCATGAATGTGCCGGGTCACGTCGGCGGACACTGGGGGGCAGTCCACGTCGACTTCACGGTCGTACTTGCGGTGTCGGCGCTGACCGCAGCGGCGCTCTGTCTGGCGGGCCTGACGGCCTACCGTCGGCGGGGGTCGCGGGCGTATCTGCTCGTCACACTCGCTCTCGCAGCGCTCGTCGCACAGCCGATACTGGGTGGGCTGGCGATGGTCGGCGCCGTCGGCCCCGCGACCCACCACACGCTCGAACACGGGGCGGACGCCGTCGTCGTCCTGCTGGTCCTCGGAGCGGTGTACGACGCCCGGGCGACCGGCCGGCGACGGGAGGTGAGGCGATGAGCGAGACGCGGGCGCGCATCAGACGGTATATAGAGCGAGAGCCGGGCGTCCACTTCCGGGCGCTGACCCGCGGGCTTGAGCTGGCGACCGGACAGGTCCAGTACCACCTCGCCCGCCTGGAGGACATCACGGAAGAACGGGTCAACGGCCGGACCCACTACTACCCGCCGGGGTACGACGGCTGGGAGCGGACGGCGCTGGCGATGCTCCGCCGGGAGACCGCCCGCGACGTCGTCGCGGTGCTGTACGACGCCGGCGAGGCGCGACCCGACGCCGTCGCCGACCGCGTCGGTATCGCCCGGTCCACGCTGGAACACCACCTCGACGGGCTGGTGGCGGGCGACATCGTCCGGAAAGACCGGGACGGGAACCGGGTCACACTCTCGCTGTCCCGCGCCGACGAGACGATAGCGCTGCTCGGGACGGTGGAACCGGGCCTCGCCGAGCGGCTGACCGACCGCTTCGAGCGGCTGGTCGACAGCCTGCTGGAGCCCCCCGACCGGGGCTGAGAGCCCCGTTCGTCTAGCGTACCAGAAACGAGTAATGCGGTGAGTCCCTAGCCCGGGCCGATGAGTGACCGTGGTATCTCCAGACGCGACTTCGCGAAGAGTGCCGTCGCTATCGGCGGCGCGTCGGCGCTTTCCGCCTGCCTCGACCGGTTCGGGTCGCCCGACGTCCCCTCGGGGACCGACCCCGCGAATCTGCCGGCCCGACAACACGCCTGGAACCGGGGGTTGCCCACGGACGACGCCGGCAACGAGCGGCTGGGCCGGCACCACGTCTTGCTCTTGCTCGACTACGAGCGCGACGGGACGCCGACCGACGCCGACCGGCGACAGGTCACCGACGCCCTGGAGTCCTTAGAGCGGGCCTACGCCTGGCAGGCCGACGGGCTCCAGTTCACGCTCGGCTACAGCCCGGCCTACTTCGAGCGCTTCGAGGCCGAGCCGACCGGTGTCGACCTCCCCGAACCGGCGGCGCTGGCCCCCTTCGAGGACCCCGAGTTCGACACACCCGACGCCCTGTTACATCTCGCAAGCGACCATGAGCAGGTCGTCCTCGCGGCCGAAGAGGCGCTGAAAGGCGAGCACGACTCCGTCAACGACACCGAGATGGCCGCCTCCTTCGACGGCGTCCTCGCCGAAGCCGACCGCCGCACCGGCTTCGTCGGGGCCGGCCTCCCCGCCCAGAACCAGGACGCCGACGGCATCCCCGATTCGGAACCGGTGCCCGAGGACGCCCCGCTTTTCATGGGATTCAAGTCCGGCTTCAAGGAGAACCAGGCCAGCGAGGACCGCGTCACGGTCGAGTCGGGCCCCTTCGCCAGCGGGGCGACCCAGCACCTCTCGCGCATCCGGCTGCAGCTCCAGCAGTGGTACGAGCAGGACTCGCGGGACCAGCGCGTCTCGAAGATGTTCTGTCCCGCCCACGCCGACGAGGGGAAAGTCGAGGGGGTCGGCGAGAACCTCGGCACCGACAGCGGCGTCGGCGACTGCGCCGAGGACGTGGTCGAGAACAGCCGGACCGAGGGCGTCGCCGGCCACGCACAGAAGGCCGCCCGGGCCCGCGACGAGAACGACACCCCGATCATCCTCCGGCGGGACTTCGACTCGACCGACGGCGGCGAGGCGCGGGTCCACTTCCTCTCACTGCAGCGTTCTATCGCCGACTTCGTCGCCACCAAGACGATGACCAACGGCACCGACGTGGCCGACGAATCCGCGGTCGGCCAGCGGGTCAACAACGGCATCCTCCAGTACATGCGTGTCGAGCGCCGCGGCAACTACCTGCTGCCGCCCCGCGACCTGCGGGCGCTGCCGCCGGCCGAGCCCGCCTGAGACCGGTGGGGCCGCGGTTACGGCCTCATCGAGGTCGTCTCGGGCGCCTCGACAACGATTCGCTCGCCGTTCTCGATGGTCACGTGTGAGTCACTGAACGGAAAGGAAACGGTACAACCGCGGCCGCCGTCGGTCTCGAAAAGCGCGTCAAGCGCGTCGGCGTCCAGGGTGTCGTACAGCGGCGGCAGGTCGGTCGGGTCACAGTTCTCGAATGAACTCACCGCCTCGACCACCGCGACGGTCATCGGCGTGTCCGAGCTTCTCGTGTGATCCATTGTTACTCACACCCCCCGCGGTGCGGATAAACAAATCGGTTGCCGCCGATATATTCATTCACTGACTGTTTTCTTGCGGGGTCCGGGGGAGTGTCAACCATCGAGGTGCGGTTGCTGGCGGGCTGGTGGCCAGCCGCGCCGGAGCGTCTGGTTCACACAGCCGGCCACGGCGTTCGCCAGCCGTACCAGAACCGTCTTTGAGTGAGGACCGCTAGGGCGGGTATGAACCGCCGTCGTTTCCTCGCGGGCGCCGGGCTGGCAGGGGCATCGATACTCGCCGGCTGTGGCTCCGTCGAGAACCAGTCGACCCGGTCGCCGCCGCTGGTCGAGGACCGTCCCGACGCGACGTACTACCCCACCCACAGGGAGGGCATGGAGATGATAGGAGTGGGCGACGCCGGCGACTACAAGGTCGGGCTGACCTACTCCTACCCCCACCGCTTCTGGACCGTGACCGGGACCGATACCGAGCAGGTGACCATCCGGGACGCCGATAGCCTCCACCTGATGGCGTCGGTGTGGGACCCCGAGACCGGCACGATTCTCCCCATCGAGTCCGGCGTCTCGATCTCTATCGACGCCGACGGCGAGACGGTCGCGGACAAACAGCCCTGGCCGATGGTCTCCCAGAACATGGGCTTTCACTACGGCGACAACTACGGGCTCGACGGCGAGGGGGTCTACGAGATAACCCTTCGGGTCGACGGGATGACAGAGCGCCGGCTGGGCGGGTTCGACGACAGGTTCGACGGCGCCGGCGAGTGGACGACCAACTTCGAGTTCTCCCGCTCGGCGCGGGACAACATCTCTTTCACCGAGTATCCGGACAAACAAGGGAGCCGGGCCGCCCTCGACCGCATGGACATGGAGATGATTCCGACCTCGCAGGTCCCCGCGCCGGAGGACCTGCCCGGCGAACTGCTCGGCACGGCGAAAGGTAGCGACGAGGTGTACGCGGCGACGTGGCTCACGGACGCTGCGTTCCTCGACTCGGGCCAGTCCTACCTCGCCGTCTCGGTCCGCACGCCGTACAACCGCGCCCCCCTCCCGATGATGAGCCTCGACGGGCGCGTCGAGATAGACGGTGAGACGGCCTACGACGACAGCCTCTCGGCCGCCGTCCACCCCGACATCGGCTACCACTACGGCGCCGTGGTCGAGACGACCGGCGACCCCGCCGTCACCGTCGAGACTATCGGCCCGTCACAGACCTCCCGCCACGAGGGGTACGAGACGGCGTTTCTGGGGACGCCCACGCTATCGTTCTAGGGCGAACGGGCTCTCCCCCTCTGTCCAGGGCCACCCCGACAGCCGGGTCTGGACGCCCGCCGCGAGCGCCGCATCGAGGTCGTCCGCGCCGGCGGTCTCCCCGGGGTCGCCGTGGGTGTGTACGTCCGCGACGTGGAAGGTGGCCTCCGCCAGCAGTCGAAGGGGCTGGTCGCCGGCGAGCATCGCGGCCAACTCCCGGCCCAGAAACTCATCGACGACAAAGCCGGGATAGTCGTCCGCGACATCGAGGTCCCGGAGCAGGCCGACCAAGGCCGCCAGATTGACCGCCCTATCCCCATCAGCGAAGGCGGCATCGACGGCCTCGTGGTAGTCCGCCGCGTCGATACCGGGCACGTCGACGCCGAACTGCTCGCTCAGGTGGGCCCGCGTCTCGTTGACCAGCGGGATCACCACGTCGGCCCGCCCGCGAACCCACTCGTACTCGTCGGCCACCACGGCCGGTGTCACGCGCATACCTCGATGTCGTCGGCGACGAACTTCGGTGTGGCGCCACAGACAGTGCGAAGCGTTTAATAATTCAACAGTGGAAGCTACTGGCACGTTCGGTTTTCCGGGCAGTACCGTCGGCGACGCGCTCGCCACTGGGGCATTTCGGTCCGGGCCGACCCGCGACGGCGGCGGCTGACACAGGCCGGCGCCGGTTCTACACTATGAGCACGGTAGACAAGCAACTCGAAGACGTCCGCGAAACGATAGACGAAGAGGTACCGAGAGGGATTACGGTCTCCGACGTGACCTACGAGGGGCCGGAGCTGGTCATCTACACCCGCGACCCGAAGGAGTTCGCCGACGACAGCGACCTCGTTCGGCGGCTGGCCTCCAAGCTCCGAAAGCGCATCACCGTCCGGCCGGACCCGGACGTGCTGACGCCGCCGGACGCCGCGGAGACGGAGATACGCGACCTCGTCCCCGACGACGCCGAAGTGAGCGACATCCAGTTCCTCGCCGACACCGGCGAGGTCCTCATCCGCGCGAAGACGCCGGGACAGGTCATCGGCCGGCGCGGCGAGACGCTGCGGGAGATAACCAAAGCCACCGGCTGGACGCCGGAGGTGGAGCGAACGCCGGCCATCGACTCGCCGGCAGTCGCCAACGTCCGTACCTTCCTGACACAGGAGCGAGACGACCGCCGCGACATCTTAGAGCGGGTCGGCCGCCAGATCCACCGCGACCCGATGGCAAGCGAGGAGTGGGTCCGCGTCACCACGCTGGGCGGCTGCAAGGAGGTCGGCCGGGCGGCCTACATCATCTCGACGGCCGACAGTCGCATCCTCGTCGACTGCGGCGACAAACCCGGCGAGCGGACCGAGCAGCCGTATCTGGATATCCCCGAGGCAATCGGGGCGGGGGCGACCTCGCTCGACGCCGTGGTGCTGACACACGCCCACCTGGACCACGCCGCGCTGGTCCCGCTGCTGTACGAGAACGGCTACGACGGGCCCGTCTACTGTACCGAACCCACGAGGGACCTGCTTGGACTGCTGACGCTTGACTACATCGACTCGGCGGCACAGACGGGCCAGCGCCAGCCCTACGGTACCGAGATGGTCCGCGAGGCGGTCAAACACTGCATCCCCCTGGAGTACGGCGACGTGACCGACATCGCCCCCGACGTGAAGCTGACGCTGCACAACGCCGGCCACGTGCTGGGCAGTTCGGTCGTCCACTTCCACATCGGCGACGGGCTGTACAACGTCGCCTTCTCCGGCGATATCCACTACGACAGCAGCCGGCTGTTAGACGGCGCCGTCAACGAGTTCCCGCGGGTCGAGACCCTGATTCTGGAATCCACCTACGGCGGCCGGAACGACTACCAGACCGACCGGGACGACTCCGAGCGCAAGCTCACAGAGCGCCTGCAACGCGCCGCGGAGAACGACGCCACCGTCCTGATTCCGACCGACGCCGTCGGCCGGCCCCAGGAGCTGCTGGTCGTCCTCGAAGCGCTCATGGACTCGGGCGAGGTGCCCGAGATGCCGGTCTACCTCGACGAGATGATATGGGAGGCCACGGCCGTCCACACCAGCTACCCCGAGTTCCTCCGGGACGACATGGCGAGCCGGCTCCAGGCCGACGACGAGAACCCGTTCCTGGCTGAGCAGTTCACGCCGGTCGGCGACGACGAGGAACGGCGCGAGCTGGCCGAGCGCGACGAGGCCAGCGTCGTCCTCTCGACGCCGGGGATGTGTACGCCCGGCCCGGTCCGGACCTGGCTCGAAGCGCTGGCGGGCGAGCCCGACAACGCGCTTCTCTTCGTCGAGAAGCAGGCCCGCGGGACGCTCGGCGACCGCATCCAGAGCGGCGCCGACTCGGTGACCATCGACGGCGAGACGGTGCCCCTAGAGCTGCGGGTCGAGACCGTCGACGGCTTCTCGGGCCACGCCGACCGGCAGGGCCTGGAGAACTTCGTGAAGACGATGCACCCCAGCCCCGAGAAAGTCCTCTGTGTCGACGGCGACAAGTCGGCCACGCAGGACCTCTCCTCGTCGCTGTATCACGACTACAACCTCCGGACCTTTACCCCCGAGAATCTGGAGACGTTCCGGTTCATATAGTACCTTTTTCCGCCTCGGGTTTCCTCGGCCGCCGAAGGCGGCCTGCGGGAACCTCTCGGCGCAAAAATCTACGCTAAAAAGGCCGGAATCTCGCTCCGCTCGATTCCGGCGAAACCGCTCGCTCCGCTCGCGGTATGCTCCGCGGGACAGCCTGCCCTCCCCCGCTCGCCAGCGACGAGCCGCTGGCGAGGCCACAGCGGCCAGCGGAACGTTTTTTCGGGAGGGAGTGACCACATCGAATAATGGACACACGGAAACTGCCGGCGGATGACACGCGGGCGCTGCTGGGCGCGGCGACGCTGGTCGCGTTCGTCGCCACGGCGGGGAGCCTGTTCCTGTCGCTCGGGCTTGGGCTGGTGCCGTGTCGGCTCTGCTGGTACCAGCGAATCCTCATGTATCCGCTGGTGGTTGTGCTGGGCGTCGCGGCCGTCGAGCGGCGGGCGGCCGTCGTGTGGACGGCGCTTCCGCTGACAACGCTTGGCGCGGCGATTGCGGCGTATCACTCCTGGCTACAGATAACACAGACGGCCTGTGGCGTCGGCACAATCAGCTGTGCGCAGGTCCAGTACCGGGTCGCGGGGCTGACTGTGCCGAACCTGTCGCTTATCGCCTTCGTCCTCGTGAGCGGGGCCGTGCTGCTCGCGTGGCGGCGGCGCTGAGACGCGGCAGTCCGAGACTCGATTGCCGGGTACACCAGTCCTTTTCACTGTCGACCGTCTGAGCGTCGCTATGGAGTACACACGGCTCGGTTCGACCGGGACAACGGTGTCGCAGCTCTGTTACGGGACCTGGCGCTTCGGCCGGGAGACCGGCGGCGTCGTCGAGACCGACCGCGAGCAGGCCCACGAACTGCTGGACGCGGCCTGGGAACGGGGCATCAACTTCTTCGACACGGCGAACGTCTACGGGACGCCAAACGGCAAGAGCGAACGCTACATCGGCGAGTGGCTCGACGACCGCGACCGCGAGGACGTCGTCATCGCCTCGAAGGTGTACTTCCCCTTCGACGGCTGGGGCGAGCCGGGCCCGAACGACTCCGGGTTGGGTCGCAAACACATCCGCGCCCAGATAGAGGGCACACTCGACCGGCTGGACACGGACTATCTCGACCTCTACTACATCCACCGCTGGGACGAGGAAAGCGACATCGTCGAGACCCTGCGGACGCTCAACGACCTCGTCCGCGAGGGGAAGGTCCACTACCTGGGCGCCTCGACGATGGCCGCCTGGCAGCTGACCAAGGCCCTCTGGAAGAGCGACGTGGAGGACCTGGCGCGGTTCGAGGTGACCCAGCCGCTGTTCCACGCCGGCTACCGCGACGACATCAAGGACTACCTCGATGTCGCCGCCGACCAGGACATGGCCGTCTGCCCGTACTCGCCGCTCGCGGGCGGCTTTCTCACCGGCAAATACGAGCGCACCGACGACGACGACCCGACGAAGTTCGAGGGCCCCGAGGGCGCGCGGGGCTCGCTGTCGGACCGCTTCGAGGACTTCTACCTCTCCGAGCGTGGCTGGCACGTCCTAGACGAACTGCGCGCCGTGGCCGACGAACTCGACGCGACGACGCCACAGGTCGCCCTGCGCTGGCTCATCGAACAGCCCGACATCACCTGTATCCCCATCGTCGGGGCCCGCACCGTCGACCAGCTAGACGAGAACGTCGGCGCGGCCGACATCTCGCTGTCGGACGACCAGTTCAACCGCATCGTCTCGGCCCGCTACGCCGGCGACGGCGAGCGGTGGGGTCACCGCGAATAGGACTCGACTCCGATTAGTCGGCGTCCGCCGGGTCCACGACCTCGCCGCTGGCGGGATAGACGCCCACCTGGTCGCAGCGGTCGGCCAGCGGGCAGGCCTCGGGGTCGTCCAGACAGGCGGGCTTGCGGGCTTTGCAGTACTCGCGGCCGAACTGTATCATCGCCGTGTGGCCGAAGCCACATTTCTCGGCGGGAACTGCCCGCTCGATGTGCTCTCGCACCGTCTCGTGGTCGGCGTCGGCGGGCGCCAGCCCCATCCGGCGGGCGATGCGGTGGACGTGCGTGTCCACCGGAAAGACGCCGCCGCGGCCGCCCGCAAAGAGGAGGACACAGTCGGCAGTTTTGGGGCCGACGCCGTTCATCTCCAGCAGGCGGTCCCGGACGACCTCGGGGTCGTCGTCTCTGACGAAGGCGTCAAAGCCCGCCTCACCGCCGAACTCCTCGCGAATCTCGCCCGCGAGCGCGACGATGCGCTCCGATTTCTGGTTGTACAGTCCTGCGGACTGAATCGTCTCGGCGAGCGCCTGCTGGTCGGCCTCGGCGAGGGTGTCGACGAGGTCCTCGCCGTCGCCGCTGTACCGGTCCATCAGCGCGTCGTGGGCCGGCTGGCTCGCCGTGTCGGAGGTGTTCTGGCTCAAAATAGTGCGGACGAGACACTCGAAGGCGTCACGGCCGCCGTAGGTCTTGGTCCAGTACAGCTCCCCCAAGCGGTCGATGACGGCCTCAGCTCGCGTCCCTGCCGTGGCCGGGTCGAACGCGGCCGCACTCCCGCCGCCCGACTCGCCGCCGCTGATGTTTTTCGTCGGCTCGTCGTCGCTCATATCGGCCGGTAGGTCGCGAACGGCAAAACAGCCACGCTCAGGCCGACCCGTCGACTGTCACGCCTCGACCGACAGGGTCAGCGTCAGGTCGGCCCCGTCGGCCAGCGCCGCCACGAGGTCGCGGTCGATGTCGCCCGCGGCGGCGTCGGCCCCGACCAGCACCGTCCGGTCGTCGACGTAGTCGCTCGTCCGCAGGACGTGGCTGCGCTCGTTCTCGAAGGAGAGGTCCGGGTGGCCCGACCCCTCGACGACGGCGCGGTGTCCGTCGGCAACGAGGGTCGCCGTGATTGTCGCGTCGGCGGACTGGCAGGCCTCGACGAAGTCGTCGTCGAAGTCAGCCGGGACCGTGTCGGCCTCGACGCCGAGGATGCAGTCGCCGGCGGGCGTCAGGAAGTCGTCGCTGGTGACTTCGAGCGTGCTGGCGTGTTCGGCCGTGACGTTCTCGTGGCCCTGCGCGGTGATGACTACGTCGCGTTCCATACCGCTGGTTTCCGGCGGCCGTATTTCAACGGGACGACTCCGGCCGGGCGACGGTGACCGTCACCGCGCCACACGCACACTCGTAGGCCGCGCGCCGTCCGGCCTCGGTCTCGAAGACGAGTTGGGGCTCGGTCAGCGCCCGGTCGCAGCCGTCGGCGTCACAGGCGTTCGCTCCGCGGAGGTCCTGAAGCATACCTCACAGTGCGGGCCGATAGCACCTTAATCCGAGCCATCCCCGGAGTGAAAGTGAAAGTAACAGCGGGCGGGCCGGTCCCCGCGTTGTATCCACACCGGGCGGGGCAAAGGATATCGACCCGGGAGACGGGCCACAGGGTATGTCACTCTCGCGGCGCGGCGGTACCGCCGACCGACGGGATGGCGTCGCCGGAGACGTGAGAGGTACGGTCCCGGGTCGGCCGAGGCAGTTTACCGTCGCCTACGAGATCACGGTCGCGGACCCGCAAACGGGAGCGGACGAGCACGCGGTGTTGGTCCTCCGGGGGCGTACGCCCACGCGCGGGTCTGGTGTAACGGCGAACTGCTCGCCGAGTCCGACAGCTACCAGTCTACGCAGGCGTCTCTCTCGGACCCGACGCCCGGTGAGAGCGACATCGCCGTCTGTCACGACCGCCCCTCGGAGACAACAGTCACCGTTAAGTGGGACTACAACGGCAAGCGACACCAGAAAGACCGGGTCGTCTGGAGCTTCGACCGCGTCGCGGTCGGGTCGCTGACACTGGCCGCCGGTGACGAGCGGGCACTGGCCGCCGGTATCGACGGGCAGGTGGTGAAAAACGAGTACCACATCGGCGAGGATATATAACCGAACTCGAATCCGTGTTATTCCCTCACGCGTCCGTAGACCGGTGTGTGAGGGGGAGCCACGGTATTCCTTGTACCACAATATTTAAACCTCGTCCGACGGTAGTTGTTGATACCAGAACGCTTTCGCGTTCAGGCAGTATCGCTCCGCGCCCAACATGAGAGGGAACCCTTGTTATTGGTGCCAGCCTCTCCACAGCGATAGCACTGCCTGCCCGAGAGCGGTGATGGCATAGAGGTTTCAACAATGGCAGACTCGATAGACGAATCAAAGAACGTTGCAGTAACAGAAGAGGACCTAGAGAACAAATCGAAAGGCGAGCTCATCAAACTCGCCGGGCAGCTCCGCGACCGGCGCAACGAGCTCAACCAGATGGCCTCCGAGCGGGCCAGCGCCCGTGACGACCTGAACGCAAAGACCCGCGAGAAGGTCGACGAGGCCCAGGAACACCGCGAGAAACGCGACGAGCTCAACGAGCAGGTCCAAGAGCACAAGGACAAGCGCAACGAGCTCAATGCCGAGGCCAACGAGCTGTTCGACAAGGTCGACAAGGTCAAAAACGACCTCGAACTCGACGAGGGCAAGTCCGTCGACGAACTCACCGAGGAGATCGAGGACCTCGAGTTCAAACAGCAGACCGAGGTGCTCTCCTCCGAAGACGAGAAAGAGCTCATCGAGAAAATCGAGGACAAGCGCGAGAAGCTCCAGAGCAAGAAGGAGAAACTCGACGACAGCGGTGACCTCGAAGGGCTCAAAGAGGAGGCCGAAGAGGTCCGCTCCGAGGCCTCGAAACACCACCAGAAGGTCACGGAGCTGGCCGACGAGGCCCAGAAACACCACAACGAGATGATCGAGGCCTACCGGGAGGCCGACGAGATCCGTGACGAGGCCGACGAGAAACACGAGGAGTTCGTCGAGGCCCAGGAAGCGGCCGACCAGCACCACGAGGATTTCGTCCGCGTCCAGAAGCGCCTGCGCGAGCTCGACAAGAAAGAAGAGCAGGAAGAGCGCAGCCAGCGCGAGGAAAAGCAGGAGGCCGCCCGCGAGGAGGCCGAGGAGATCTACCAGAAGTTCAAGGAAGGCGAGACCCTCGACACCGAGGACCTGATGAAGCTGCAGAAGGCCGGCAAGCTGTAATCGGCGGTTCTTTCTCTCTCCGTTTTTCACACCCGATAGATGCATCCCTATCCGCTCTTCCAGTCTCCGGGACCGCTCGGTCTGGCCCCGACAGTGGTGGGCGGCGTCGTCTTCGGGCTCGCGCTGGCCGCGCCGCCGGGGCCGATGAACGCCGTCATCGCCGAAGAGAGCGCGCTCCGCGGGTGGCGCGCGGGACTGTTTGCCGGCCTCGGCGCGATGGTCGCGGACCTGTGTTTCCTGTTGCTCGCGCTTTTCGGCGTCGCGACGGTCGTCACGGAGACGCCGGGCCTCCAGCGGCTCATGGTGGGTGCCGGCGGGCTCCTGATGTGCTGGTTCGCGTACGGCGCAGTCGAGGACGCGACTGCCCTGTCGTCGGTGGACGCCGGCGCGCCGACCGACGCCGACAAGAGCCGCGGCTTCCGGAAGGCGCTGGTGCTTGCGCTCACGAACCCCTATCAGGTGGTGTTCTGGCTCACGGTCGGCGTCGGTCTCCTCCAGCCCGGAACGGTCGACGTCCTCTCACAGCTCCCCGGCGTCGGGAGCGACCTTGCGGGCCTGTTCGTCGTTCAGACGGGTCATCCGGCCCTGCTTGCGGGGCTGTTCGGCGGTATCGCGCTGTGGATAACGGGGTTTCCGGCGGCTATCGTCGCGGCCCGCCGGCGCATCGAACGGCTGGCACCGGCGGTCGCGTGGGCCAGCGCCGCCGTCCTGGCCGTCTCCGGCCTGCTCTTTCTCCGGCAAGCGGTGTTCGGCTAGGAGTCGCCCATGCCGGTCGCGACGTCGTCGAGGCTCTCTTCGGCCTCCATCTCGGCGACCTCCATCTCCAGCCACTCCTGGAACCACCGGGTGCGTTTGAGCCGCTGGTGGACGAGCGACTCGGCGGTGTCGCTCTCGACGCGTTCGCTGGCGTCCTCGCCGCGCTCGATGACGCGGTCGACCATCTCCGCGGCGTCCATGTGGGTCCGGGACTCATAGCCCATCCGCAACAGCATCAGCGCCGTCCCGTTGGCACCGACCTTGTCGAGGATGTCAGCCTCGATGAGACACTGCGTCTCCAGGGGGAGATCCGAGAGGTCCCCCTGATAGGAGTGTTCCTCGACCGACCGACACACCTGGTCGACAAACGACTCCGGGTAGTCACCGTGGGCCTCGAGGTACTCCCGTGCGATGCGGGCGCCGGCTTCGGCGTGGACGTCCTGTTCGGCCTCCAGTTTCGCGATGTCGTGGAACAGGGCTGCCACCCGTGTGACGTCGACGTTTGCGCCCTCCCGCTCGGCGATGGTCGTCGAGATGTCGACGACGTTGAGAATGTGGTTGAACCGGTACTCCGCCGAGTGCCAGGGGTACCAGCGCATCCGGCCGCCCTCGTCCTCGTTTTCGACACTGGCAGCCAGGTAGTCGTGGACGAACTCCCGCATCGCGTCGAAGGCTTCGTCCGAGACTGGTGACTCCCTAATCTCGACGCCCACAGCGACACCTCCGGCGATAGGTTCCGATAGTCATCTTACAGATACGAAGGTCCGTTCGACTCTTTAGCGTTACGACACCCTCAGCGGTCACGAATCCGAACGGACGTATGGAAAACAGCGGTGCCGAGAGTGGCAACATGGTTGAGCGAGCGCCCATCACGAGCGGGGACCAATTCCGGTCCGGCGCCGCGTGGGACGCTAGGTGGCCACCTCGGCGGGCATCGGCCGGCATGACGTATATCTGTGTTTCAGACAGTTATCATCCCCATCTATGTATGATAATCAACCTCCATTCGTATCTATAGCTCATACGTCCAAGACTATAAGTTTTTCTTCGAAATACCATATCCCCGGTTTGTCACTCCGGGCGACCGACCACCGGACTGACCGGTCAGCTGGACTGTAGGTTTATGTCGGTCCGTGATGACAAGGGTGTATGGAGCTTCGACGCGCCAGGCCGTCCGACAGCCCCGCTATCCGGGATGTCGCACGGCGGTCGCTTGGGGCATCGTACTCACTGGATCCGCAGGCTATCACCAGCGCTATCGAGGAGTGGTACGGCGAGGACCGACTTGCGGCGATGCTTGACGACCCGGATCACGTATTGCTCGTCGCCGATCACGCGGGTCAGGTCGTCGCCTTCTCCGATAGCGTCGTCGCCGCGGCCGACACTGCCACACTGCTGTGGCTCCACGTCGACCCCGCTCACCGCGGCGAGGGAATCGCTACCGACCTGTTCGATGCCACCCGCGACGAGCTGGAGCGACTCGACGTGATGAACCTCCGCGGGCGGGTGCTGGCCGAGAACACCGAGGGGAACGACTTCTACGACCAGCGGGGCTTCCACCAGATAGGTACCGACACCGTCGAAATCGACGGGGAGAGCTACATCGAGAACATCTACGCCGAGTCCGAACAGTGGGGCCGGGAAGCCGTCGACACCCCCGACGGCCGCACCGTCTACGTCGACCACGACAACCACGAACGCGGCTCCAAAGCCACCTTCCACGTCGTCTTCACCGAACGCGAGGGCGACGACAAGTACGGCTACTTCTGTAGCAACTGCAACACGCTCGCACTCGCGATGGATTCGATGGGTCGCATCGAGTGTGAGAGCTGTGGGAACGTTCGGAAACCCGTCCGGTGGGACGCTGCGTATATGTAGGCTCGCTTGCGTTTATTGCGTATACGGCGAATATTGATGACTGGAGACTCTGATATCCCGTTCCAGAATTGTTAGAAATATTATGATAGTCCCGGGCGGATTCGAACCGCCGTCATGGGCTCCAAAGGCCCATATGATTGGCCACTACACCACGGGACTCCGGACGCCGCGAATCTACAAACCGCTGGAACGCACTTGAACGCTTCGAGAGTCAGTCGCTGCTCACTTCCGCCTCGATATCGATGAGGCCACAGACGTCGTCCTCGGCGTTGAAACAGTCGGGACACTGCGGCTCGCGGTCGATGATGGTGTCGAGCCGTTCGGCGACGGTCTCGTCGATGACTCCCTCCAGTGCCCTGGCCTCAGTGCGGAACTCCTCGACCTCGAGGACCTCGATGAGGAAGCGCTCGATGATACAGTAGTTCTGCAGGGCGTCTCGGGCCTGTGTGATACCCTCGTCGGTGAGGTCGACGCCCTTGTACTTCTCGTGGTCTAGGAGGCCGCGGTCTTCGAGCTTGCCGATCATCTCGTTGGCGCTGGCGGGACTCACGTCGAGGAGGTTCGCCACGTCGCCGGTGGATGCGGGACCGTCGGCCTGTTGCTGTGTGAGATATATCGCCTTCAGATACTGCGCCTGCGTGTTCATTGTCGTGCCTCCATGAGTTCAGTCACGTCCTCGACGCCTTCGGCCTCCTCCGCCCGGATAGTCGCCAGGACGTCGAGTAGCTGCTCGCGGTCGATACCGAAGTCGGTCTCCGACGCCTCGACGGCGTCGATGAGGTCGTCGTAGAACTTGTAGGCCGTCTCCTCGTTGCAGAGCTGGTCGTACAACACGCCGTCGAAGTCCTCGTCGGCCTCGTACTGGGCCTCGACGAGCGTCTGTATCTCCTCGAAGGGGACGGTGTCCGCGTCGAGGTCCTCGACGAGCGCTTCCAGCCGGCGACGGTGGTCGGCCGATTCCGCCGACGCCTCCTCGAGCAGGGCGCGAAGCTCTGCGTCGTCGTCAACGGTGGTCGCCGCCGCGTGCTTGGCGGCTCTCGCCTCGATGACCTCCTCCAGGACGATCCCGATCTGGAGCAGACGAGCGAGCTGGTGGTCCGACGCGAGCGGCTGTGTCAGGCTCACGCCACCACCTCCGGGCGACACGGTACAGTCATAGGCAACCGTCGGGGAGGACGGAACTTAAGCGGTTCCCTGTGGGCGCTCGAACCGAAAGCGGTGAGAGTACGCTGGTGGTCACTCTGCGAGACCTCACAGGGCAAAGCTCTCCCGAGCCTCCGAGAGTAATCGATTACTCTCGCAGACGCTCGTAGATGAGGCCGTCGAGGTCCTCGCGAAGCTCGTCGACGGCGACCTCTTCTAACACGGGGACGAAGAAGCCCTCGACGAGCATGTTCTTGGCCTTCTCGGGGTTGACACCGCGAGAGGTCATGTAGAACATGTCCTCGGCGTCGACCTGACCCACCGTCGCGGAGTGGGAGGCCTCGGTGTCGTGGTTGTTGATGATGAGCTTCGGGGACGCGTCGGCCTCGGATTCGTCCGAGAGCATGAGGGTGTTCTCGCGCTGATACGAGGAGGTGTCCCACGCCTCGGTGCCGACGTCCTGGACGCCCTCGTACACCGAGCGGGCCTCGTCGTCGAGGACGCCACGCGTGACGAGGTCGGCGACGGTGTGCTCGGCCTCGTGCCAGACACGCGCCGCGATGTCGACGTGCTGGTCGTCGTGGCCGAAGAACGCGCCGACGATCTGGGACTCGGAGGAGTCACCGAGCAGGCGCGTCTCCACGTTGCTCTTGGTCAAGCGGGAGCCGATGTTGCCCTCGATCCAGTCGATGGACGCGTAGGTGTCGGCGTGGCCGCGCTTGACCTGGTAGTTGTAGCTCTCCTCCGAGAGGTTCTGGAGGGTACCGTACTGGACGTAGGCGTTCTCGCCCGCGACGGCTTCGACGACGCCGGAGTAGTACTGGTCGCCCTCGGTGTCTTCGCCGGTGGTCTGGCGCTCCAGGATAGTGACCGACGAAGACTCCTCGGCGACGACGAGCGTGTAGTTGAACAGCGACCGGCTGTTCATCGTCGTCCGGATCTTCACGTCCTCGGCGTCGACGCCCTCGGGAACGTAGACGACCGTCCCGGCGGAGAACAGCGCCGTCGACAGCGCGGTAAGGTAGTCCCGCTGTGGGTCGACGACGGAGCCGAAGTGGTCCTCGATGAGGTCGCCGTGCTCGTCCAGGGCCTCGCTCCAGGAGAGGACGTCGACGCCCTCGGCGTCGATGCGGTCCTTGTCCTGAGCGTAGTCGAGCGGGTCGACGAGCGTCTCGTAGTCGAGCGCGTCGAGGTTGGTCCACTTGCGGCCCGGCGTCTGGATGACGTCGGGCATCTCCAGCGTTTCGAGGGCTGCGAGCGCGTCCTTGCGTGTCTCCAGTAGCCACTCGGGCTCCCCGAGGTCTTCGGATATCTGTTCGACTGCGTCTTCGCTGAGTGTTGCGTGTACCTGCGTGCTCATGATTATCCGAGCGACCCCTCCATCTCCAGCTCGATGAGGCGGTTCAGTTCGACGGCGTACTCGATTGGCAGTTCCTCCGTGATCGGCTCGATGAAGCCGGCGACGATCATCTGCTTTGCGTCGTCGTCGTCCAGGCCGCGGCTCTGCAGATAGAAGACGTCCTCGTCGCCGATCTTGCCGACGGTCGCCTCGTGGGCGACGTCGACTTTCGACTCCTGAATCTCCATGTACGGCATGGTGTCAGACGTCGAGTCGTTGTCGAACATCAGCGCGTCACACTCGACGGAGGTCGAGGAGTCTTCGGCGCCGTCTGCGATGTGGACCAGGCCGCGGTAGTTCGTGCGGCCGCCGTCCTTTGCGATGGATTTGGACTCGATGGTCGACTTCGTATCGGGCGCGTTGTGGTAGACCTTCGCGCCGGTGTCGATGTCCTGGCCCTCGCCGGCCATGGCGATGGTGATGTGGTTGTCCGTCGCGCCGGGGCCCTTGAGGACGGTGGAGGGGTACAGCATCGTGGCCTTCGAGCCCATGCTGCCGGAAACCCACTCCATCGTGCCTTCTTCCTCACAGATTGCGCGCTTGGTGTTGAGGTTGTACGTGTTCTTCGACCAGTTCTGCACGGTCGAGTACTGGACGTGGGCGTTCTCGCCGACGAACACTTCCACGCCGCCGGAGTGGAGGTTAAAGGCGGAGTACTTCGGGGCGGAACAGCCCTCAATGTAGTGGACCTCGGAGTTCTCCTCGGCGATGATGAGCGTGTGCTCGAACTGGCCCATCCCCTCGGAGTTCATGCGGAAGTACGCCTGCACGGGCATGTTGACCGTGGTGTCTTCGGGGATGTAGACGAAGGAGCCACCGGACCAGACGGCCCCGTGGAGGGCGGCGAACTTGTTGTCGCTCGGGGGAACGCACTTCGTCATGAAGTGCTCTTTGACGAGCTCTTCGTGCTCCTGGACGGCCTTGTCCATGTCACAGAAGATGACGCCTTTCTCCTCCCACTGCTCCTGCATGTTCTGGTAGACGATCTCCGATTCGTACTGGGCGCCCACGCCCGAGAGGGCGTTCTTCTCGGCTTCCGGGATGCCCAGCTTGTCGAAGGTGTCCTGAATCTCTTCGGGGAGGTCTTCCCAGTTCTCCGCGCCGCCGCGCGTCTCGATGTCCGGGCGGATGTAGGGGACGATGTCGGCGATGTCGACTTCCGAGAGGTCCGGCGCTCCGGGCCAGCCAGTCGGCATCGGCATCTCCTGGAACTGCTCTAGAGCGCGCAGGCGGCGCTGGAGCATCCACTCGGGCTCGTCCTTGTCTTCCGAGATGACTCGCACTGTCTCCTCGGTGAGGCCCTTCTCGGTCTCGAAGGCGGAGTTTTCCTCCTTCTTGAACTCGAAGCGGGCTTCGGTGTCGGTCTCTTGTAGGTGGTCTTGGTCTGAGCTCATGATATGTATGGGTTAGGGTCGTGTACGTATGGGTGTTATGCGGCCTCGTAGGCTTCCTCGCGGACCCAGTCGTACCCTTCGTCCTCTAGCTTCTCGGCGAGTTCCGGGCCGCCGCTCTGGGCGATCTGGCCGTCGAGCATCACGTGGACGTGGTCGGGCTCGACGTAGTCGAGGATGCGCTGGTAGTGGGTGATCTGGAGGATGCCGGCGCCCTGCTCGTCGCGCAGGGCGTTGATGCCCTCTGAGACGTCCTGCAGGCGGTCGATGTCGAGCCCGGAGTCGATCTCGTCGAGCACGGCGACGGAGGGCTCGAGGATGGCGGCCTGAAGGACCTCGTTTTGCTTTTTCTCGCCGCCGGAGAAGCCGGCGTTGAGATAGCGGGAGGCGAACTTCTCGTCCATGTCCAGTTGCTCCATCTTCTCCTGGAGGATCTCTTGGAACTCGGCGACGCCGACCTCGCCCTCTTCGACGTTGCCTTCCATCGGGGAGGTGTCGTAGCCGGCGGCGTCCTCGTTGGTGTCCTCGCTCTCTGCCTCGTCTTCCTCGTCGTCCTCGAAGAGCTCCTCGCGCTCTTCGAGCTTGGCGTTGAGGGCCGTCCGGAGGAAGTTGACCATGGTCACGCCCTCGATTTCGGCGGGGTACTGGAAGCCGAGGAACACGCCGAGTGCGGCGCGCTCGTTGGGTTCGAGATCCAGCAGGTCCCACGTCCTGAGGTCCTCGGGGATCTCGAAGTCCTCGCCGAACTCGTCGTCTTCGAGGTGGATGAGCACCTCGCCACCGGTGACCTCGTAGGCCGGGTGGCCGGCGATGACCTTCGCTGTCGTGGACTTGCCCGAGCCGTTGGGACCCATCAGCGCGTGGATTTCGCCGGACTGGACTTCGAGGTCCACACCGCGAAGGATCGTCTCACCGCCCTCTTCTGCGACTTCCGCCTGTAGATTGTTGATTTCGAGTACTGCCATGGTAGTCTTAGGTCAACCGAAACAAGGTTGTTTTGCCCCATGAACCTTTCGCATCGCGGCGAACTCGATTTCAGTATTTGGAAAGTATATTTCCATACCTGAAAACCACCGACGGAACGGCCGCTACATGAAGCTGCCGAGCCCGGTCTGCTCCTGGCCCGATTTGACCTCGTCCCAGGAGATGTCCAGCGCCTCCAGAATCCGCGCGATGGGCCCTTTCAGCGTCTTGTCGAGCATCTTGTCCCAGTCGACCTCGAACTCCGCGGGGATCTGGTCGGCGTACTCGAAGCAGATGACGTCGGGGTCACGGCGGAACTCACCGTACAGCGGATCGGTGGAGGCGTCCAGACCGTGCTCCGCCTCGACCCGGTCCCAGAAGTCCGCGTGGACGCGGTCGAGGTAGAGCCGCTTCGGTTTCGACCCGCTCTGGAAGTTCGTCCCCAACAGGAGGTTGGCGTATTTCGCACCCCGGACCTGTGCGGTGTCGGTGTCGTAGTTGTCCAGCTTCTTGCCGATACCGCCCGGGATGCCCACGTCGTCGTAGTCGACGTTGCCCGCCTGGTAGTCCTCGATGACCTCGCCGACGTAGCTCTTGATGCTCTCGGCGTCTTCCCCGTGGACGATGCGGTCGATGACCTCCTTCTGGACGCGCTTGGTGATTGGCGCGATGTCCGAGCGCTGGTACTCGAAGCCGGTGATGTCGATACTGTCGACGTGTTTCCCCTCTTTCCAGACGATGTGACCCGCGTAGCGTTTCTTCTTGCCCGCCTGGAAGAAACGGCGGTAGAGCTTCTCGAACTCGATTTCGAAGCGGTGTTCGTCCGCGTTCAGTCGCTCACTGGCGAACTCGTCGTAGGAGGCGTTTATCGTATCCTCTAGCTCGAACCCCTTCTGGATGGTCGCCGCGAGAAGTCCGAGTTCGTCCTCGTCCATCTCGGGGTGTTTCTCGCGCATCTCGTCGGTGACCGCGATGTCGCCCGCGACATCGTCGGGGCCGATGTCCCCGAGCTGGAGCATGACGGAGTCGGTGTCGCCGTATACGACGCTGTACCCCTCGTCTTCGACGACTTCGTCGGTGTAGTCGATGACCTCGCGGCCGGTGGCGGTGACCGCCGCCCCCATCTCCTTGTCGTAGAGTCGGAACCGGTCCCACCCGAGGACGCCGTACAGCGAGTTCATTATCACCTTCACCGCCGCCTGCTGGCGGTCGAAGCGCTCGTACTCGGGGTCGTCCGGGGAGTAGCTGTTGCGCTGTGCTTTTTTCTCCTCGCGCTCGGTCAGCAACGCATCGACCATCGACCGGATGACGCCGTCCGGTTCTTTCCGGAAGTGGGTCCCGTTGGGGGCGCGGTAGGTCTCACCGTCGTAGGCCTCGGGGTCGACCTTCGTCTCCGGGGAGGCGTTGGTCGTCACCATGCACATCGGGTACAGCGACTTCAGGTCCAGCACGGTGACGTTCTCGCGGACGCCGGTAATCGGGTCGAAGACGGCGCCGCCCTCGTAGTCCTCGCTCTCCTGTTGGCCCTTCGAGGGGAGGGCGTAGTCGCCGTGGAGTTCGTGCAGGACGTACATGTCGACGGCGTCGCCGGGCGTGGTGGCGTCCTCCAGTTTACAGCCCACGAAGGTTCGGACCTCGTCCCAGAAGTCGATGATGTCCTGCTCGCGGTCGAGTTCGACACACAGCTCCACGTCCCGGAGGTTGTACTCCAGCAGGCGCTCGGGCTCCTGCTCCCAGAGGTCGCCGATGTCGCCGGTGTACCGTTCTTTTCCGACGCCCAGTTCCTGCTCGCCGACGGCGTCGAGCCGATAGGACTCCAGTTCGGTAAACTGCGTGCGCTTGTAGGCATAGAGCAGGTCGAAGACGACCCGGCCCTTGATGTCGGGGCCCTGCCAGTCGCTGCGCCACACCTCGTCCACCCGCGAGAGGCGGTCGATGTTCAGGTCGTAGTCGTGGTCGTAGCTCTGGAGCTCCTCGATACGGTCGAGCAGGTAGGGCGCGTCGAAGTCGTCGAAGTTCCACCCCGTCAGCACGTCGGGGTCGGTCTCCTCGATGTAGGCGATGAACGCGTCGAGCATTGCCGCCTCTTCCTCGAAGATTCGCACGTCGGCATCGAACTCCTCGCGGATGGGGTCGTAGCCGGCCAGCGCCTCCGGCCCCTCGATGCCGTCGGGGGACTCGTAGAGCCAGACGACGTACTCGTCGGTGTAGGAGTCGTGCGAGGTGAGACAGACGACGGTCTGCTCGCCGTCCTCCGGGAAGCCGTGGCGGTCGTCGACCTCGATGTCGAAGGTGTTGACCCGGGGCTCGGCGCTGGCGTCGACTGGTTCGATCTCCTCGTGGTGGACCTTGTAGCTCCCGTCGTCGAGTTCGCGGGCTGGGACCCGCACCCCGGACGTGATGTCCTTGTCGATGAGCAGGCGGTTGGGAAAGAGGATGTCCGCCTCGTAGTGGTCGAAGTCGTCACGCATCTGCCCCACGTCGCGGGGCGTCTGGCCGAATATCTTGGTCAGGCGCTCGCCCCGAATCGACTCGTAGGGCTCTCCGCCGGCGTCGGCCGCCTCCCAGCCGGTGATGCGGTCGTAGCCCCGGAGCCGGTCCTCGGTGACGCTGTCGGTCGGCGCGTAGAAGTACGGTTTGAACTCGTAGACCCGCGCGTGGACCGGCTCCTCGTCCTCGGTCCGGCCGAAGACGTGGACGACGGGGTACTCGTCGTCGCCCCGGCCCTCCACGGTGTAGTCGACCTGCGTGACCACGAACTCCACCGTCTCCCCGACGTCGGGGAACTGCTGTTCGTCGATGTCGACCACGTCCGCGCCGCCGTCGCCGTTGCCCGCGACCGCCGCGGCCTCCGCCGACGGGCGGTCGGCGTCGTCTCCCTCGTCCCGCCCGAAGTCGCCGAGGGCGCTCTGACTCTCCTCACTCATTGCCCGACCTTCGAGACGGCACATAAAAACGTCGGCGGTCGGCGCTCCCCGGGCGACGCTGGTAAATGTTTGTCACGGGCGGAAAGTATATGGTAACGACTGTCATACCCACAGGTGACTCATATGTCGCACCGCGCATCTCCCGACGGCGAGTCGGACAGGGCGAACGAGCTCCGGTCGGACCCCGCGCTCCCCGACGCAGTGCAGACCACCGAAACCTACGAGACAGAGGAGGGGACGGTGTTCTACGACGCCCAGAACCCGCTCGCCTGGATGCAGACGGACACGACGGTGGCGCTCGACGAGCGGGCATAGGCCCGTTTTCGAGGGTCTGAGCTTTTTGCCGCATTGTAGACAACCATGGCGTGGGTTCGGTTACTCCCGTCTGCGATTCAGCTATAGAACGTAGCTGCAGGGTTCTAGTTTTTTCGGTAGTTCAGACACCTGAGTCTATATCAATCTGACGTAGCTGTAGGACAGGTGTAGTACTCTTAAGTACGATGAGTTAGTACTACTAACTGCTCAGAGTGAGGTCCCGACTGAGTAAGTCGGAACCCCACCATGTTACAACATACTGAGTAGCCGCGCGACCAGCGTTATCACCTCTAACACCAGCCGCACAATTTTCAATCTACTCAGTATCCCGCACGATACGCTGTCAGACTCCCGCTCGTTTTCTTTGGTGGGAGCAGTGTCGTCTTTGCTCATGGGCGTAGCTGACGGTGTAGCCCTGTCGAGAACCAACTTGCTCAGAGTGAGGTCCCGACGGACTACGAAATTCGCTACGCTCCCATGCATTAAAAAGTCCCTCATTGATACAGCGCGCGCACGGAAAATCGGTGCCAATATCTCTCTCCACGGGGGAAAGAGACACTTGCCGACAATTGTTGCTGGCTTTGTCGGCCAGAAGTGGGTAGACCTATCAGGAAAGTTATGTCAACGAAACAACCAAGCCGTTGTCTGGTGATTTGTCGCTTGTCGGCAAGAGTGTCAAACCCTACCCTGTGCTTTTTTAGCTAAATGCAGAAGGGACGTTATCACAGATTGGTGGTCCGTCAGCCTGCTCGCTCTCGACGGGCCTTATTTATAATGCAAGCAAGCCAACATTTAATTATCTGCGACAACTGGTATGGATATGTCGCAGAAACAATCGACTGCTAAACAAAATACCCAGCAGAAGCTTCGGGCTGAGCTTACTGATTTTGAGCAGCGGTATCAGCCTGAGAAGCTACAGGGCCTATCAGTCAATGCGTTACGACGTAAACGAAAATGTGCCCGCGCGGAAGCTGCAGGCATCATCGATTCTTACCCACCAGAAGGGGGGCTAACAGGCCCCTGGCGAGGAATCGCACATGGCGACACAGATGAATCGCTAGACGCTCTCACCGAGCAACAGCAACTTGAGGTAATACATACTCTTGACCGCTGTATAGACAATATTGACAAGGTAGGAACCAAGCGGAAGGACAAGCGACGTGCGGAGCGATGGGGGCGGATTAATCAGGCGCTGCAGTCGGTCAGTAAAATCATAGCTGCCCTCTTGAAACGCCCCTGAGATTCTTACCTCTAAGTGGCAAACAAAGGGTATGGTATCTGAGGGACTGATTGGCGCATTGGGAGGGGCATTGATTTCTGGCCTGCTGGTTGGTGGCTTTAATTACCTCAACACTACTCAGAAAATTGAGTCTGAAGACGACAGGAGTGTAGGAGAGTTTTATCTTGAGCGGAAGGTCGACGCCCTTGCTAAGTATCATGGTGAATTGGACCGATTTGTGGAGGAAGTTCGTGTATACAAAAACAAAGCATACGATGGAAGACTAAGCGAGTCTGAAGCGTCTGAGGTAATCGAACTTTTCAATTCATATCGACTTGCAGTCAGTGAATTATCTATCTTCTTAACGGAAAAGCAAGAAGATACTATTGACGCTACACTTGGCCCATTCAAACAGGCGAGTGTCCACGTTATCGACAAAACCGAGTTTGATAGACCAGACGAAATGACAGAAGAAAGTTGGAATTACAAAGAAGTCAAAAAAGCGGCAGCAGAAGCCAGCGGCGTTGTTAAAGCCGAGATTCGTGAGGGGGTGGGGCGGCTTGAAGAAGACTGACGGTCAGCCCCACGGGCTCGAAGCGTAACCCCCGTAAGCGCTGGCAGTTGTCGCATCGCCCCGTGGCGTCATAGGAGTCTCGTCGCCGCCAAACGCTTCCCCGACAGCGTCACGAACGTCGTCGAAAGTGACGTGGTCGCTCACCTGATTGTCGAGGTACCTGCCAGCTTCGGCGTAGCTTAGTCCGTCGCTCAGCAGACTGGCAAGCACCAGGGCGTGGTCCCACTCAAAGGGGACTGTCTCGCCAGACGGCAATTCTATGTCGCCACCTTCAGCTTCCTCACCGTCTTGTGATTCGGAGGGGAGTTCGATTTGATGCAAATCGACCGCTTTGCGAACCGTTTCTTGGTCGGTATTCAACTCTGCTGCCATGTCGCTGATACCCCTCGTTTCGCCAGCCGCTGCCAGCGAGCGGAGGAAACTGCCGTGTTCGGGCAGCAGCAGGTCGTTACCCCGAGGATAGTGTTCATAACGCTCGCTCACGTCGTCACCAAGCTGCAGGTCTTGGTCGTCGGACCCCCCTGCTGGCACCAACGGAAGCCCGCTACGCCACCCCACCTTCCGCTTAATGGCAATGGCGTCACTCACGTAGCTGGGACGGTCTTCGAGCCCGCTGCCGTCGTTGCGCTCGAAGCGGTCGACAGAAATGTTCATTCCGCGTCACCCCCGTAAGCGCTGGCAGGGACCAGTTGCCAGGCCCAACTGCCCGACATCATACCACTGCCATCGGTGAGCGCAAGAATCTCACTCTTGCCAAGTTCGTCACCGTCTTCAACTTGTGTTCTCAAGACGACATATTCTTTCGCGTCGCCGTCATGCACAACAGTAATATTCAACCCGCCACCCCGAGGGACTTGCTCGTTCGTCGCATGGATATTCTCGCCTAATTCGAGGGTGTCGCCCGCCTGCAGCCGCTTGTCGGTGACCTTCATGCTTCGTACACCCAGGTGACAGACGGGCCACGTTCGGCAGTCGAGTGGTGCCAGATGGTCAGATGAAGCTCGCATTCAGGTGGTTTGATGTCGCCGCGGTGGTCGTCCGTGTCAATTGTCTTAGTCTTCATGTTCCTTCTACTCCTAACTTCTGCTAGACGCACGAGGAGACTACTTCCACCGTGGTAGCGACAATCACCTTACAGCAGCGAGATAACCGTGGTGAAAGTAGACAGAGGCCTGCTACTGCCATTTTTCTGGTGGTGCGGCCGATATCGGGCTATCAGTGGGGGACCCCACCGTTTAGTAGAAGTTAGTAAATAGATGAAGCGGGGCGACAGAACTATCGACAAGTTCTGACGTGACAGAGAAGGGTGAAAGGCGCTCACTGTCTGTCGGCTCGCTTCGCAAGAGCGAAGCTCACCTTCCAGACAGATTCGCTCGCTGACAGCCACCAACAGAACGCTTCGAGGTGGATGTCTCAAAGGGGGTTCTTTGTCGTGCAAATAGGGATATCGTCGTGCCAGAAGTTTGTGCGCGTCAGAACCGATGAGGGTGACGACAGCACTTGGCCGACCCACCAAAACCCAGGACGACGGGGTGATGGTGGGGGGAGAGAATTGTCGCCAGACGGCAGAGGATTGACCCCCGTCTAAGAGAGGTATTAATATGAGGCGAAAGCCTCAACAGGCCGTCTCGTCAGCGGCCTTGATAACGTCCTCGTCGCTTGAGGTCGTCGTATTTCCATGGCCGCAGGCAACTTGTCCTGCGGTTCGTACTTAACTGCCAGCAGCGACGGGTATGTCGTTAGTGTCATGTTATTCTCTATCACACTTATGACGTGCCGCTACGTCAGCTCCATGACAACTGTTGCCGCACTTATGACATCGCCACTAGCGTAGCCACAACGTCACCGAGTCTGTCGACCGCCATACGTTCCTGCAGCCGCGCCAGAACCGTGTGGCAGTCGCTGATGACGTTTATCCGTTGGTCGGCAGTACCGTCCGTGGCGACGACATCGGTTTGCCGTGACTCCCATCGGCCAGCCAAGGCCGCTACCGTTGCGGAATCAGGTTTTCCCCGATACCGCTGTCGTAGCTGTTGACGAGTGTCGCTGGTGATACGAACGGATTTCATAGTACCCGCTCCGTGGCGTGGCTCAGAAGTTTCTCACAGAACGACTCGAAGGCTTCTTTCGGGTGCTCAATGCCCTTCACGTCCGCCCACCAGCGAACTTTCTCACGTAGCTGTCGATTTGCCATCTGCTTGGCGCGGTCGTCGTCAAGGGCCAGCAGAACGCCACATGCCGCTGCCGTCGCGCCACCGAAGCTTGACCAGGCCGAATAGTCTTCATCGGCCAGCAGGGCAAGAACGTGCCCTTGCCGCTCCCTACCAATGCCAGCCCCCTGCATCAAGGCTTCAAGCTCGCTTCTGACGGCACCGTCGTGCAAGTCGGTGGCATCGCCGTCAGTGGTTTCAAACCAATCACCCCCATCGGGGACCGCTACGTCCTGGCCCTGCTGCAGCTTGAACTGTCGCTTTGGTAGTCCGCTGACTTTGCTACCAGCGTCGTCCGAACCACGGGGATTGTGTTGGTACTCATTTTGGTCCCACTCCTCACTGGGAAGTGGTTCATCGCCTGCCTTACCTCGTTGTGGAGTATATTCGACATCTGACGTAAACGAGATGCCTTGCTCAAACGTAGCTGCTGCCCGCTTCGGCCCGTCGTGGGCTATCGCAGACTGCTGTCGCCCTGGCGGCATTTCCTTCTGCTCCCCCAGCGCTACGCAATCCCGTGCCGCTGGGCGGTCCCCAACAGCGACATAGTCGTCGTCCCGCGCTGGCAAATCAAAGTCGTACTCCCGTCCGCTCATCGCCCAGCAGCAATACTGCAGCCACGCGGCCCGCGAGGAAATTGTCTGCTATCTGTCATTTCTATGCTCCGCGTCTGCGTCGTCGTAGTTCCCATTGTTAGTTCGTCAATGAATTACCGCTGGTCGCCGTCCAATGCCGCCCGCTCACCGATAATTTCCTGCCGTTCCTCGAATTTCTCACAGAGACGCGTTAGCGCCCTTCCGTGTGGAATTTCATCGTGCATCTCTGGAAATATAGTTTCCTTAATGTCTTTGAACCGCTCAAGTTCTTGCTTGCTTACAGCGATGCGTGTGTTCCTTGCCATATTCTTGTCACCCCATTGAATACTTGTGCCGCCAGGCACTTAAAACTTTCGGATATTTGACATTTTTGGGCCTGGCGATAGTGGCGTGAGGGAGAAATGGGTATTCCCGTGCCAGCCCCCACAGGTGAAAGTTCTCCCGAGCTACGGTTCTGGCGAAAGTCGGTCTTGTCTACCGCGAGAGCCAAACTTTTACCTCCAGTTAGCTACAGAAAGCACAGGAAAATCTCGGAAAATCTTCAGATAATTTCCCGACAGATTCCTGATAAACTGTCAAGACATTTTGCTGCAGCAGGGAGGGGGGTCGGTTCCGTTCCTCTCCCCACCGTTGCTGTGAGCTGGTGCTAATCTTGTGGCAGGGTTCTGACGGACCACAGCTAAATCTAAAACGGGCTTCAGCGACATCTTCAGTACTGTGAGTGCGTTAATTTCTTATTAGCAGTACCCCCCTGCTAACGACAGTCGATTATTCGCCCCAGTAATCTGCCATACTCTCAAACGCCATGAGCGGACTCTGATGGCGTTTCAATTCATTGTGGTGCCATACCTACCTACTTCTCACTCAAGACGGATTGAACGCCGTTCAACGCCGTCTGAGGAGGCTAACGCTCACCACGGGGATTGGTCGTCAAATCCAGTATCAGAAATCCCACAGTAGTATATTAGAACAACAAAAAATGGTACACGGCACCGCCCTGACCTTCTGACACATTCAGTCTATATACTTATTTATTTTACAGACTAATAAAAGCTTCGACGGTCAGGGCGTCAGTCGAAGTATTCCCGTCGTTGCTCAGTTTTCTCCCCCTCAGTCCTGGCGTCATAGTGCTTGTCAAGCACGTCCTGAGTGACGTTGCATCGGTCTGAGACGGCACGGTGTGGCACATCATCTTTCAGGAATCTGGTGATAGCGCCACGTCGCACGGGGTGACCTGACACCGATGACGGGCAGTCAGACGCGTCAGAAGCGGTCTGCGCAGCGTCACAATCTGCCTTAGCACGGCCATGGGGACACTCACCCCATAGGCATGGTCGAGTAGCTGACTGAAACCAACGGCGTAGGGTCTTGACGGGCGCACGACCATGCTCCGTCGTAAAGAGCGGGCGTCTGTCAGCACCGTCCCGCACGTCAACCCGCTGAGTGTCAATATAGTCCTGTAGTATCTCAGTAATCTCGGAACTGATAGCGACGTACCGCTCAGCCCGCGTTCCGTTCTTGAGCGGGGTGCCGTCGTCAGGACGGTGTCGAACGCGCAGACGGTTCTGTGACGCTTCCACGTCAGCAACGTCAAGAGCTACCAGCGTGCCCGACCGAAGGCCAGTGTGCCACGTCAGCGCCAGTAAAGCGTGCTCGCGGGACGCGTAGGCATACTTCTGCAGGTACGACAAAGCGGCTTCCGCTTGGTCGTCGCCAAGCTTCTCGTCGCGCACGTCCCTGCCCCTGCTCGGTTGCTCAATTCGTTCTGGGACCGATGGGTCAATAGCGTCTATCGACGCACAGAACGATAGGAACCGTTGAACCGTCGAAATACGCTGTGATAGCGTGCTTTGGGCCAGCCCTTCCTTGATATCGAGTCGAAAGCGGTGGACAGTCCTACCAGACACATCCCGCATATCATCAATCTCCCGTTCGGCAAGCCACTCGGTAAACTCATCGACGTGAAACCGCTGCAGTTGCATCGTCGCGTCTGCCCACTCATCGATGTGCGATTCTAACCACAGTCGTTTGGCTTCGGTCGGTACAATCGGTTCAAGCGTGGTGTCATTCGTCATGGGTGTGTAGAATCGCGGACTGTGGGACCAACCGACAGCGCCAATGGCCGACAACAGCAGTCTGTTGCCCATTGTGATTGTTCTACGACGCCCAGAACCCGCTCGCCTGGATGCAGACGGACACGACGGTGGCACTCGACGACCGTGCCTGAGACTTATACCTGTCCCGCCCCGAGTCCGGGGCATGCTCGACGGCCCCGATGAGCGGGACGACGGCGGGGTGCTCTCCGAGAAGAGCCCCCACGAACCCGAGGAGTTCGACCCGTCGAGCCTCGGCCCCGACGTTCCGGAGCCGCCCGACGGCGCCGGCAACAGCGAGGTGGCGTCGGTGTTCTGGAAGCTCGTCCTCGTGTTCAACGTCGCCTTACTGGCGCTGTCGCTGGGGCCGATGTTCGCCTATTTCCGTGGGAACGTCGGCCTCGGACTCCAGTTGACGGCCGCCGGGGCGATCCTCTTTGCCTACGGCTACTACCGGTACAGGCAGTTCGTTCGCGAACGGGACGCCGACGAGGGTTGAGCGGCCACAGCGGTCGAAACTCCCCGAAACGGACCGGAGGAACGGAGCGTGGAGTACGGGGAGGAGAGCGACGAACCCGACCACAACGGCTAACCGCGCCCGCCGGCAACGGCGAGTATGCGCACCGTCCGCGACGAATCGGGGACCCGCTACGTCCTTCTCAAACAGTCAAGCGAGTCGAGCCTGGTCCGTGACCCCGAGACCGGCGCCGAGAAACACGTCGCCAACGACGACCTGACGCCGGTCGACGGCGAGTCGCCGCTCGGGACCGCTGCAGACGCCGTCCCCGAGGCCATCCGGACAGTCCTTACCGCCGCCCACGACGACCGGGCGCTGGGCCTGCTGGTCGAACTCGACCGGCGGGGGCCCCTGTCGGTCCACGACCTGCTCGACAGCTACGACCTCTGTGAGAGCGACCTCCACGGCCTGCTCGGGGAGTTCCGTGCCGCCGGGCTCGTCGAGGAGGCCAACGTGGTCGGCCAGCGCGGCTACGACACCACGGCGGCGGCCGGCGACGCCGTCGAATTTCTCACGACCTAGACCGAGGTTGTCGTAGAAGCGGTCACATACCTCGGAGCGCGACTCGGTCGATACCGTCAGGACTGATTAGCGGCCATCGAAACCTCCCAGCAAGCGAAGTAAGAGTCAGTGTCGTCGCAACAATGACTGTGACCGCGATGACTAGCGTCCCTATCCCAACCATACGCAGTGTCTTGAGCCTCTTCGTAAGAAAGCCTCGGGCTGGTTTGAGTCCCAGACAGCGTCGATTAGTCAAGTCACAGACGCCCAGATCGGGCGACCGTCCTGATAACGATGAAAGCGATCTGTGAGTGGTTCTACGACGTCCGGGACTAATCCGCGAGTTCCGCGACCGTCTCCTCGATGCGCTCAACCCGGGAGACGTGCGAGCGGTTCGAGGTCGACGACTTCTCGACCCGGACGAGGTCGTCGGCCGCGCCGACGAGCTCCTCGTCGTGGCTGACGACGAGAATCTGGGCGACGCCCACCTCGTCGCGCATGTAGGCGATGAGGTCCAGCAACTGCGTGACGTGGCCCGAATCGAGAAACACCGTCGGCTCGTCGAGGATGAGCGGCGGCATCGGCGCCGACCCCTCGATGCCCTCCGCAAGCAGCCGGTAGATGGCACAGCGCAGGCTGAGGTTGAAGAGGGCGCGTTCGCCCCCGGAGAGCTGGTCGGGCTCCAGCGGGTCACCGTCCTTCTGGTACACCGTCAGCTGGTACTCCCCGTCGAGTTCGATGTGGGAGTACGAATCGTTCTGGTACACCAGCGAGAACGTCTCGTTTAGCATCCGTTCGAGCGTCTCGACGTTTCGCTGGCGCAGTTCGGCCCGGAGCGTCCCGTACATCCCCTGGAGCTGCTCGCTCTCCTCGTACAGCGCGTCGAGTTTCGACACCGTCCCGGCCAGCTCCTCGCGTCGCGCCCGCAGTTCCTCCAGCTCCTCTATCTCGTTTGTGACTCCGCCGATGGCCGACTGTGTCTCGTCTCGGTCGGTCCGGAGTTCGTCGAGTTTCGCGTCGGCCTGCTCGATGTACTGCTCGGCGCGGTCTCGCTCCTCGCGGGCTTCCTCGATTCGGTCCTCGTCGACCTGTTCGGCGAGGTCCTGCTTTCGCTCGCGTTTCTCCGCCAACCGCTCGCGGCGCTGGTCGTTCATCTCGGCCTGCTGGCTGCGCGTCTCCCGCAGCCGCTCGATGTCGCCGTCGCGCTCGTCGATGTCGTCGAGCAGCGCCGCGACCCGTTCGAGCCGCTGGACCGACTGTTTGACGGTCTGGTGGTCCTGGTTGCACTCGCCGATGACCGAGCGGGCCTCGGCCGCGAGCTCCTCGGCCTCGCTCGCGGCCTCGCGTTTCGTCTCGGCCTCTGTGTCGAGTTCGTCGGCGTCTTCGCGCAGGGTCTCGACGCGGGCTTCGTCGGCCTCCAGGCCGGACTCTTTCTCCTCGATGAGCTGTACGACGTTCGCTCGGTTCGATTCGAGCGAGTTGAGCCGGTCGGCGGCCTCGGCCAGTGACTCGGCCCGTTCCAGGTCACCCTCGAGGCTTTCGACCCGCTCGCGGGCAGTCTCTAGTTCGTCTTCCAGCTCTGTGACCCGCTCGCGGTCGTCCTCGATGGACTCGACGTGGGGCGATTCGGCCACGTCCTGGCCGCACTCGGGGCATTTCCCCTCCTCCAGCAGCGCCTCGGCCTCGCGAAGGGCCTCACGTTCGCTCTCCAGTTTTGTCTCCAGTTCCGTCACCCGCTGGCGGGCCGTATCGAGGTCCTCGGCGACCGAGTCGCGGTGGTCCGCGGCGCTCTCGCGGTCGACATCGCCGTCCGCGAACCGCGTTTCGAGCTCCGCTATCCGCTCGTCTATCTCGGTGAGCTTCTCGCGGCGCTCGGCGACCGCCTCCCTGGCCGCCTCTAGGTCCGATTCGAGTTCGGCCGCCTCCTCGCGTTTGGCCTCGGCCCGAGAGTCGAGGTCCTCGGCCTCGGATTCGAGGGACTCGGCCTCGCTGCTGTGTTTCTGTGCCTCGACCTTCTGGCGCTCGATGCGCGAGCGCAACTCCTCGGCGCGGTCCTCCAGGGCTTCGGTGCGCTCCGCGACGAGTTCGGGGTCGGCCTCGTCGAGGTCGGTCTGGGCGAGGGTCTCGTCGAGCTCGTTCCGCAGTTCTTCCCGCTCGGTCTTCAGCGCCGAGATGCGCTCTTTCAGCTCCTCGCGTTTCCGGTCGGTCTCCGTGATCTCCCCCTCAAGCGTCTCGATGTCGCCGGTCAGCTCCGTGAGCTGCTCGCGGCGCTCCTCGTACTCCTCCAGAACTGCCGTCGCCCGGTCCAGGGTCTCGGCGGCCGTCTCGCGCTGGTCCTCGATGCGCTCGATTTCGGCTCCCGTCTCCGAGAGTTCCGTCTCCAGGGCGTTCAGACGCTCGTGGAGTCCCTTCTCCTCTTTCGTCGCTATCTGGTCGTCGAGCTGGTCGAGGCGGCTCTGTTTGTCGTCCCGGACGCGTTTCACCCCTACACGGGCGTCGCTGGCCCGTTCCCGGTACTCCTCCAGCTTGCCCAGTTGCAGGAGGTCGTCCAGCATGTCCTGGCGCTCGCTCGCCGAGGCGTTGATGAGCTTGTTCACCTCGCCCTGGCGGACGTAGGCGCAGTTGAGAAACGCCTCGCTGTCCATCCGCAGGAGTTCAGTGACCCGACGGCGGACCGCTCGCGCCCCCTCGAAGGTGCCCTCCGGCGTCTCCAGGACGCACTTGGCGGTCGTCGCCCGCCCGCCGGTGTTTCGCACGCGACGGGTAAGGTGGTACTCCCCGCCCGCGTGGGCGAACCACAGCTCGACCGTGCAGTCGTCGGCACCGATGGTGACCACGTCCTCCAGGGTCCCGTCGATGGCCTTCGAGCCGTAGAGCGCGAAGAAGCAGGCCTCGAGCAGCGAGGACTTCCCGCTGCCGTTGAGCCCGTGGATGACGGTCACCCCCGGGTCGAGGGTCAGGTCAGCCTCGTCGTAACACTTGAACGAGTCCATGGCGATCCGCTGGAACCGCATCAGAGACACCTCACAGGAACTCCTCCAGGGACTGGTCTTCGCCGCCGCCCTCGGCCACGTCGGTATCCGAGTCGGCGTCTGTCGGTTCCTCACTCGCGTCGCCGCCGTCGGTCTCGGCAGCGGCGTCGTCGGTCGCGGTCTCCGCGTCGCCGGCCGCCGGCTCATCGTCGCCAGCGACCGAACCGCCGCCGTCCAGCGCGTCGGGGTCGTCCTCGACCAGTTCGCGCACCCGGTCCTCGACCGTCTCGGCGACGTTCGCGTCGGCGACCTTCGAGGCCCGAACCGTCTCGTCGATATCGCGGGCGGCCCCGCTCAGCCCGAGCTCGCGGACCCGCTCGGCGACGGCGTCGTCGGGGTCAGCGAAGCTCACGCTCGTCTCGCGCTCGTCGGCGGACAGTTCCCGATGGTCGGTGACCCGGGCGACGAGCGCCCCCCGGTCGAGGGCGAACTCCTCGATGCTCGCGGGCGCGACGGGCTCGCCGTCGCCGTCGATGCCGACGATGACGACGGCGGCGTCCAGGTCGTACTGGCCGACCTGGCTGCGGACGCGCTCGATACCCTCCTCGGGCCCCAGTTCCACGTCGACGAAGACGAACTCGCGGGTGTCGAGCCCGCGCCGCGTGATGCTGACCTCGCCGTCGAAGGTGACGATGTTGTAGCCCCGGTCCTCCCGCTCGCTGGCGCTTGCCCGCTCCGTCGACCCGCAGTAGGTGACCCACGCGCCGTCGACCTGTTGCTTGCCCGGCTTGTGGTTGTCCCCCAGCAGCAGGGCGTCGAACTCGACGGAGGACTCACCGAGTACCTCACTTGCCTCCCAGTCGCCGTAGTCGAACGGCTGGAAGAGGCCGTGGGTCACGAGCGCCGCGTGGTCGGCGTCGTGGGGGGCGAAGTCGTAGTCGAGGTCCTCGCGCTTCGAGCGGGGAACGAAGTCCAGCCCGTAGAAGGCCGTGTCGCCGACGACAGTCGGCTCGTCGCCGAGGCGTGTCGCCAGTCCCAGCGAGGCATAGAGATCGAGCCACTGGGCGTCGCGTTTGGCCTCGTGGTTGCCCACGACGGCCAGAAACGGGATATCGGCCGCAGCGAGCTCTTCCAGGATATCGAGCGTCCCCATGATGTCCGACAGCGTCGGCCGCCGGTCGTGGAACAGGTCCCCGGCGTGGACCACCGCGGCCACGTCGTCGTCAATGGCGTCCCGGACGACGGCCCGGAACGCCGCGAGGAAGTCCTGCCGGCGCTCGGGCACGTGGTACTGCTGGTACCCGATGTGGGTATCGCCGGTGTGTATCACCCGTGTCATCTGTGCGGGCGTATGCCAGCCGCTCGTAAAGCCGTGTCGCCACCGGAGTGAAAGTGGTGGGTCACCCGTCGACAGGGCCCCCAGCCGCGACCCGATACTCCTCGAACGTCGCCAGTGCTTCGCGGCCGTCGTCGGCCAGTCCGCTCACCTCGCGTTCGGCCCGTTTGACCGCCCGTTCCAGCCGGTCGAGGCCGACCGACTCGACGAACGCGGCGGCCGCGTCGACGTCTTCGGTGGCTGTCACGGCCCGTTCGATGACTACCCGGTAGTCGGTCGGCTCCGGCCGGTCTTTGACCGCCTGCCCGCCACTCGCTTCCGGGGGCGACCTGCGCGTCTCGCCGTCGGCCAGCGCTGCCAGCGCCGCCTTCACCTGTTCGGTCTCGGTCATAGGCTCGGTGGCGTCGCTATCGTACAAGAACCCTCGGCCGAGAGTTGAAGTGCGGTGGCGGGACCAGCCCCGGCTATGACCGACGTGGAGACACTCGAAGAACGTGTCAGCACGGTCGAACGGGCCGTCACCGACGGCGACCACAAGTTCCCGGCCGTGGACGACCTCGCGGAGCTGACCGAACGGGTCGCGGCCCTCGAAGACCGGGTCGCCGAGCTGGACGAGCGCGCCGACGAGCTCGATGCCGCCACACAGGCGCTCAGGGGGTACGTCGGCAACGTCCGTTCGGTCAACGAGCGCGTCGAGGGGCGTGCCGACGCCGCGCTTGCGGCCACCGAGCGGCTGGAACGCCGCCTCGACGCGGCCACCGAGGAGCGGCGGCCGGGGGACGCCGAGGCCGGCGAGTCGGTTACCGACTGGGAACCGAGCGACGACACCCACGAGGACCGCAGGACAAAGCGGCGTCCGTCCGAGGTCGACAGCGACCGGGATGGGGAGCCGGGGACGACGGCGGCCGACGCCCGGGACGCCGGCGTGCTCGAACAGATACGGGCCCTACTGTGATACTCCGCGTCGTCCTGGCGGTGGCCCTGACCGCCGCACTGCTTTCCGCCGCCACGCCGGCGATGGCCGAGGCCGGCGTCGACAGGGCCGACAGCGCCATGGACCGCCAGCTCGGGGCGTTGGCGAGCGATCTGGGGGCGATGGTCGGGACGGACGACCCGACGGCGGGCCGTGGCGCCCGGCACGTCACCGAACTCCGGCTGCCCGACCGGTCACTGACGAGCGCCGCCGTCACGCGCGTTCGGTTCGCCACCCGCGAGGGGGTCGCGGTGGCCTCGTGGCGGGTCGGCGACGAGCGGACGGGCCACACACGCCTTGCCGGCGTGCCCGTCCGCGCGGTCGGCGGCGGGACACTGACACTCCGAGAACCGGGTACCCATCGGCTCGCGTTCGAACTTCGGTCGCGCTCCGGCGACCCAGTCTTGCGAGTAGCGCGGCTGGGCGGTGAGCGCGATGCGTGAGTGGTTCACCGACAGCAAGGAGAAGGAAGCGTGTCGCTGTGAGACGGCCTTCGAGCGCGGGACGTTGACCGTCGACGCCGACGGCTGTCCCGGCGGTGGGCGCCTGGGCGAGGCCACTGACTGCCTGTCGACCGTCGTCGCGGCGCTGGACGGGGGCGACGTCGACAGCGTCGTCACAGCCGCAAACGGCGTCGAACGGGCCTACCTCGACGACGACGCGGCGCTGCTGGTGGCGGCCGGGCGGTTCGCGGCGCGGGTGGCGGCCACCGACGAGCGGCTCGCCGAGCGCGCTCGACGGGAACCGCTGGCCGCCGCGACGGAGGCGGCCGGCCGGGCGGGCCACGTCGCCGACCTGGCGGCCCGGACCGGCTTCGCGGTCGCCGCGGAAGGAGTCACGCCGGAGCGGGCGCTCGACCCGTACGTCGGCCCGGCCGTCAGCGACGCCCGCATCGCCGCCACGCCCCCGGAAGCTGCCACGCTCAGGACCCGCCGGACCGTCGAGAGCGGAGCGACCGTCCGGCGGTACGAAACGCCGGCAGAGCGCCTGGACAGCTATCACGTCCGCCCACGGGAACACGAGTTCGACGCGGCGACCGCGGCAGCGCTTGCCGACGCCGTGGCCCGGCTGGCGACCGCCGGCGAGGAGACACCGGCGGAAGCCGCCCGAGCCGTCGCCGACGACGGCCGGACGGCGACCCGGCTTGCGAGCGTACTCCGGAAACACACCGAGGGACTCGGCATCCTCGAAGACCTCTTCGCCGACCCGCGCGTCTCGGACGTGTTCGCGGCGGCCCCTATCGAGGAGACGCAACTGCGGGTGCGCGCCGACGGCGAGACGCTCCGGACGAACGTCCGGCTGACCGAGCGGGGCGCTCGCACCCTCGCCTCCACCTTCCGGCGGACCAGCGGCCGGGCCTTCTCCTGGGCGAGTCCGACGCTGGACGCCACTACCACGGTCGCCGGCCGACGGGTACGCGTGGCCGGTGTCACCGAGCCGGTCAGTGACGGCGTCGGTTTCGCGTTCCGTGGCCACGACGAGGCGTCCCTTCGGCTCTCTGAGCTCGTCGAGAACGGGAGCGTCCCCCCGCGGGTCGCCGGGCTCCTCTCCGTCGCCGTCGAGCGCGGCGCGGCCTGTCTCGTCGCCGGCCCCCGCGGCGCCGGGAAGACGACGACGCTCGGGGCGCTGCTCTGGGAGCTGCCACGGGCCGTCCGCACGGTCGTCATCGAGGACACGCCCGAACTGCCCGTCTCGGCCCTGCAGGCGGACGGTCGAGATGTCCAGCCGCTCCGGACCGCGAGCGGTGACGGCCCCTCGGTTGACGCGGCGGCCGCGTTGCGGACCGCGCTCCGGCTCGGCGACGGCGCTCTCGTCGTCGGGGAAGTGCGCGGCGAGGAAGCGGGCGTCCTCTACGAGGCGATGCGCGTCGGCGGGGGCGACAGCGCGGTGCTCGGAACCATCCACGGCACCGGCGGCGAGAGCGTTCGGGAACGGCTCGTCTCCGATCTCGGGGTGCCCGAGAGCGCCTTCGGCGCGACGGACCTCGTCGTGACGCTCGACCCGCCGGCCGCCGACGGCGGGCGCGGTATCGCGGCGGTCGAAGAGGTCCGCAGCCACGAGGACGGCGTCGGGTTCGAGCCGCTGTTCCTGCGGGACGGACCGACAGCGACGGCGACAGGACGGGTCGACCGCGGGGCCAGCCACCTCATCGAGTCGTTGACCCGGGCCGGCGAGTCCTACGCGGCGGTCCGCGAGGCCGTCCGCGACCGGACAGACACACTCGGACCGCCGGACCTGGCGGCGGGTAACACCGGACCATGAGCAGGACGGAGGCGGACAGAGAGCCCGGAGCGGCCGACCGGCTCGGGCGGCTGGTCACCGTCCCCGAGGAGTACGGACGGGCCTGTCGATTGCTCGGGATATCGACGGCCCCCGAGACCATACTCGCTGGGAGCTATACCCTGGCCGCCGGGGTCTGGCTGGTCGGTGTCGCCGCCCTCGCGGTCGGGTCGGGACCGGGCGCGGTCGTCCTCGCGGCGGGCAGTGCAGTTACAGCCGTCGCCGTCGCGCTGGCTGGCCGCTACGGCGTCGGTCTGGCGGCACAGGCCCGCCGAATCCGTGCCCTCGGCGCCGCGCCGTCGCTCGTGGCGACGCTCGTCCTGGGGATGGCGCTGTGGCCCAGCGCCGAGCGGGCGGCGGCCTTCGCTGCGAGCGCCGATGACGGGCTGCTCGGGGAGCGGCTCGACACCCACCGACGGCGAGCCGACCGGACGCCACGGAGCGGGCTGGCGGCCTTCGGCCGCGAGTGGGGCACGGAGTTCCCGGCACTGGAGCGGGCGCTGACACGCGTCGAGCGGGCAGCGGTCGTGACGCCCAAGGAGCGGCCCGAACTCCTTGACGCCGCCCGCCGCGGGATACTGCACGGGACCCGCGACGAGATGGCGTCGTTCGCCGCTGGCCTCCGGGCGCCGGCGACGGCGCTGTATGCCTTCGGCGTCCTGTTACCGCTCGCGATGGTCGCGCTGCTGCCGGCGGTCGGTGCGGCCGGTGTCCCGGTTTCCCCGCCACTGCTCGTCGCGACCTACGGAGTCGGGCTCCCCGCCGGGCTTGTCGTCGCGAGCGCGTGGCTGCTCGCGAAGCGCCCCGTCGCCTTCCCGCCGGCACCCGTGCCACGGAGTCACCCGGATGTCTCGACCGGGACGACGGCAGCGCTCGGGACCGGCGCGGCAGTCGCCGTCAGTGCGTGGCTGGCAGGGCGCGTTCTCCTCCCGCCGTGGGCGCCACCGGTCGCGGTCCTGGGACTCGGAGCCGGAGCGGGGCTCGTCGTCTACTACCGACCGGTCACTGGGGTCCGAGACCACATCGAGGCCGTCGAAACCGGGCTGCCCGACGCGCTCTCGGCGATCGGTCGCCGGGTCGAGCGCGGCGAGTCCGTCGAAGCGGCGTTCGACGCCGCGGTCGAGGCCGCTCCGGAGCCGCTCGCGTCCGTGCTGGCGGAGACGGTCGAGCGCCAGGGGCGGCTGGGCGTCGACATCGAGACGGCCTTTCGCGGCGAGCACGGAACGCTGTCGACCCTGCCGAGTCCGCGGCTCCGGCGCGCCGCCGTCTTGCTGGGCGCGGCCGCCGACATCGGCCCGCCGGCCGGTGAGACTATCGCGACGATGGGCGACCATCTAGACGAACTTGCCGAGGTGGAGCGAGAGACCAGACGGCAGCTCTCGCAGGTCACCGGGACGCTGTCGAACACCGCCGCCGTCTTCGGGCCGCTCGTCGGCGGGGCGACCGTCGCCATGTCGGCCGCGATGGGGAGCGGGGGTCCTATCGAATCGGTCTCAACAGCGTCGCTCGGCCCGGTCATTGGCTGGTACTGTCTCGTGTTAGCTGTCGTGCTGACGGCGCTGTCGACCGGCCTCCACCGCGGGCTCGACCGGGCGCTGGTTGGCTACCGTGCCGGGCTGGCGCTGTGTTCGGCGACGGCGGTCTACTGCGCGGCCGTCGTGGCCACGGGGCTGCTCGTCTGAGCGTTTATATCCGAAGCCGGGACCACCCCGGCCTATGTTCGATACCAACGTCGACACGGCGTACGTCTGGGTGGCCGTCGGGGCGGTGAGCGTCGCCGTCCTCGGCGTCGTCACGCAGCTGCCCACGTCGGCACCGCCCGACGGTGCGGCCGCTGCGGTGATGATAGACGAGGTCGCGACTGGTCCACCGGGGTCGGTGGCCGCCCGCGAACTGCACGCAAGCGAGTGGTCGCTGACGGGGCGCCAGCTTGGCCTTCGCTCCGAGAGCGGGACCGTCCACGAGACGCTGTTGTGTCCGGTCGTGCCGGCCGTGGACACCAGCCTCACGGCCGTTCTCGACGGGAAACGGCCGTCGGCGGTGTTCGGCTCACCCGACGAGTTCAGACAGGCGACGGAAAACGCAACCGTCGACCGAGAGCAGTGGCGGCCGGCGCCGGAACGTCTGACCGCGAGACGCGTCACCTGGGGAGGAGTCGATGTCACGCTCGTCGGCTAGAGCGGCGACGGAGCCGCTTGCGGCGCTTGTCGCCGTCTTCGCCGTCTCCGCTGGGCTCGCGCTGTACGCCGGCACGCTGGATGACACGCTCGCCGATGTCGGCAACGGCCGAGACGTGGCTGGGCCCGCGGCCGACGCCGTCGAGCGGCGGATAACCACCGGCGGCGTCGTCGACCCGACGCGAGTGTCTGACTCACTTTCGGCTGTCCCGTCGGGCTACGAAGGTAACGTCACGCTGTGGGCCGAGCGGCAGTGGTCCGCCGGACCGACACCGCCGGCAGGCGCCGACACCGACAACCGCACGGTCAGCGTCGCGCTGGGTCCGGCGACGGTCCGGCGCGGCCGGCTCAGAGTGGCGGTCTGGCGATGACCCGGGCGACCAGCACCGTGGTCGACGTGACTGTCTTCCTCCTGTTTGTCGGCGCCGCCGTCGCCGTCGTCGTCAACGGCACTGCGGTCGAGGGGGCGACCGCGGAGAACCCCGCAACCGAACGGACGGAGCTGCTCGCGACGAGTACGGCAAGCGTCGAGTACGCGCTGGCGCCGCCAAGCGACCCGCCGCCGTGGACGACCAACGCGACGGCGACACACCAGCGCACCGCCCACGGCACGCTCGCGGAGCTACTGGCCGAGGCCGCGATGAGCCGCGTGCGCTTCGAGGGACACCGGCTCTCACGGGCCGGCGTCGGGTTCGAGCGGGCCGTCGCGACGGCGACGCGGAACCGCCTCCACGAGCGAGGGCGCCGAACCGCCGTCAGAGCGCGCTGGGAGCCCTATCGCGGCGCGCCGCTGGACGCCACGGTGCGAGTCGGACAGCGCCCGCCACCGGAGGCCGACGTGGACGCGGCGACGACGACCGTCGCGAGTCCGTCGCCGGCAGTCGGCGAGCGAGCGCGGTCGGCGGCCCCAGGGGGATACAGGGGCGTCGCCACAGTGGTGGCCGGCGCCGTCGTCGAGGGGCTGTTCCCGCCCCGGCAGGCCCAGCTCGCCCTCGACGGGGACTATCCCGCCGACCGGCTGATGACCCATCGCTACCGTCGGATGGGCAGTCTCATACGCGCCGGGCGCCTGTCGGTCGAGTCGACGCCGACGAGCGAGCTGAACACGGAGCTTACATCCCCACTCGCGGAGCGGTTCACGGCCGACATGCGGAGCCGGTTTGACTCCCCCGAAGCCGCCGCCCGCGCCGTCGACACCGGGAACGTCACCATCACCGTCAGGACGTGGGAGCCATGAGTCGGGCGGTTTCGCTGGCGGCGGACCGGCGGGGCCGGGTGCCATTCGCCGTACTCGGCGTCCTGTTGCTGGTGTCCAGCCTGGCGCTCGCACCGACGCTATCGACCGAGCCGGCCCCGAGCGAAACGGACGTCGAACGGTCGCTGAGCGTGGTGAGTTCGGCCAGCACGACCGCCGTTCGTGACGGGGTCGCGACGGCCGGCCGTCGGGCCGCCGCGGCACCGGTCGTCGAACCGGCAGACACGCCTGTCGGCCGCGCGCTGCGGGACGACCACGCGTTCCGTGACAGCCTGCGGCTCCGGGTGTATCTGCAGGTCCGTGCGAACCTGAAGCGGCTCTCGGCCCACAGCGCCGGGGTCGACGCGACCGCATCGCTGCCGGCGGTGGATTCGACGGCCGAGTACGAGCGCGCGATATACCGCGTGGCCGTCAAGCGGGCCGGCGACAACGACACCGCCGTCCGCGTCACCGTCAAGAACATCACGCTGACCGCCCGGCGCGGAGACGAGGTCGTCACCCGCCGGACGGTCGACCGGACCGTCGTCGTCCCGACGCCGGTGTTGCACGTCCACGGCCAGGTAGAGACCTACGAGCAGCGGGTGCAGAACGGCCTCACCAAACCGGGGCTGAGCCAGCGGATGACGGCCCGGCTGTACCCCATCGCGTGGACGCGCGGCTACGCGCAGTTCGGCGGCGCCCCGATAACGAACGTCATCGCGAACAGACACGTGAGCCTGGCGACCAACGGCGCCCTGCTCGGGGTCCAGCGGTCCGTCTTCGGCCGGAGCGACCCCGAAGGGCGACAGGCGCTGACCGAGGCGACGGCCGCCGTCGGCCTCAACGACATCGTCGCCGGGACCGATAGCCAGCTCGCCAGCGACATACTGAGCCAGACCAGCTACCGACCGGCGAGCCAGAACATCTCAACCGGCGCCGGACACCCCGACGAGTCGCTGCGTGTCGGCGTCAACGGGACGGCCGACGCCGCGTACCGGGAGGTGGGGGTGCCCGACGCACTCAACGCCACTGCCAGGGACGCCTACACCGTCAGGGCGGACGTCGTCACCGAACGGGAGCACCTCAGCGGCGGTCGACCGGACCGGCCCGACCCCCCGGGCGACAACTGGAGCTTCGTGGCCGAAACCGAAAGCGCGGACGCCAGTGTCGTCGACGCGGTCGACACCGAGGTGGCCGTTCCGAGCCGCTGGCACGCGCTCGACAGGTGGGCGCGGGCCGTCGAAATGACCCACACACGCAGAGTGACCTGGAAGAGAGGAAACGACGTGAGATACACCAGAGCGGAGCGCAGCGAGCGGGTTCGCGTGAGCCTCGCGCTCGTCGGCAGACACCGGAACGACTCCCTCGCGCCGGTCCGGGGCATCGAGACGGCCCACGAGGCGGCGGGGAGTCCCCTCGGGGGCGAGAACCTCGCCGACGTGGAACGGAAGGCCGCTGACAAGCTACTGGGCGGGAGCCGGGATCGTGCCGCGAAAGACGTGGCCTTAGAGGAGTTCGAACAGGATGCCGTCTCCGTCACCGGCGAGCGGCCCGAGTCGATACACACGTGGATAGCCAGGGACCTGCGGCGGCTCCGCGAACGGGTCAGGGACATCGCCGTCTCGGCCGACAGGGGCGCGGTGGGGACGTTCCAGTCGAACCCGAGCCGGCAACTCAGGCGGACGCTCCGAAACCGGCGCTCGCAGCTGGTCGACGCGCCGGAGACGTACGACAGTGCCGCCGAGCGGGCCCGGGTCGCGGCCCGAGTGGCGTTTCTCGACGCCGTCGACCGCCGGCTGGGCGGACACGCCGGGAACCACTCGACTGTGGAGTCGGGCCTCGAGGACCGTCTCGGATCGATTTCCGGCGGGTCGCTGGCCGAACTCAGGCGGGGGCTGACCGCCCGCGAAACGCGGGTATCGCGGACCCGTCCGACCCCGGACGGGCCGGCGGGCCCGGTCCGGACACGGGTCCAGGCCCAGCCGCAGTACCTGACGCTGGCGTCGGTCAGCGAATCGGAGTTCCCGGCCGTCGACGGCACCGAACACCCTCTGGCGGCCCGCAACGTCAACGTGTTCAGCGTGCCCTACGGCAACGCCGCGACAGAGGTGTTGAACGGTGCCACTGGCAGCCGGAACCGGGTCGGACTCGCAGCAGCGGCGCGGACGCTTGCGGCGGCTCGGGACACGGAGGTCGGGTCGAACACGAGCCTCGACGAGCGCCGACAGCAGTTGCGAACCGAGGTCGCCAGGGCCAACGGTGTCGTCACCGGGGCGCTCGCCGAACGGGTGCGCACGGAGACGGATGCCGGGCAGGCGGAGAGCGAACAAATCGTCGACGACGCGATGGGTCGGTGGGGGACGACGGCGGCACGCGGGATGGCCCTCGCGAACGACTCCGCGACACAGCGTATCGCCGAGGTCGCCGGCACTCGGCAAGGACTCTCGACACTGGAACAGGACTGGCTCCGTATCAGGCTCCTGCGGACCGCGACCACAGCGCTGTCGACCGCAGGGGCGCGACCGCCGAGAGGGCTGGTGAACCGGACCGCAAACACCGTCCGCGAAACGGCGCGCAGTCGGGCCCAGGGCGCGCTCGCGGACAGCGCCCAGGAGAAGGTCCAGCGAGTCGCAAAGCGGAAGCTGGGGACGCAGGCCTTGCCCGCCGGCTTGCCCCTCGCACCGCGGTATCTCCCGTGGTACGCGACAGTGAACGTCTGGTGGGTGACCGTCGAGGGGACCTACGCTCGCTTCAGTGTGACGGAGAGTCACGGTGCGCCGGACACACCGGGCGCGACGGTCCGATACGTCCGCGAGCGTAGCGCAGTCCGTCTCGACGCCGACGGCGATGGGAGCGGTGAGCGGCTGGGACGGAACAGGCGCATCTCGTTCCGGGCCGACACCGGCGTCGTCGTTGTGGTCCCGCCGAAACCGCGCGGCGTGGGCGACAAGGACGGCAACAGCGTGGAGACCTCGGCAGGGTGGCCCGACGCCGGATAGGGCGATGCGTTGCCGGACCGGCGGCCCCACAGTGGCCGGCTGGCCCTTTCGGTACCGATAGTATCGGCACCGAAGCAAATCAATAAAACATCACCATCCCGTAGTCACGGCCATGCTCAGAACCGAGTTTCCGGATGCGGGCGAGCAGTCGTCCGACGAACTGCTCGCGGCCTACGGGTCGGTGCTCGCGGAGACGGTCGCGTCGGTCGGCGCCGACGCCGTCGTGGCGTCGACGGAGCTTGACCGCGACGCCGTCGATGCCGTCGCTGACGGCGATATCGGGACACTCTCGCTCGAAGACGCGACGGCCGTCCTCGCGACCGACCCGGACCGGCCCGACGCCGACGCCCTGCAGGCCGAGGCCCAGGACATCCTCCTGATGGGGATGACCACGGCCGTGATGGACGTCGAGGCGCTGGCCTCGGGCCTCGACAGCCAGCTCGAACCCAAGGAGATACAACAGAAGATAGAGGGTCGGTACCCGATGAGCCTGGAGGAGTACGCCCTCTTGCACAGCTACATCGAGAGCCAGAAGCGGTGAGCCGGGTCGCCATCCTGGGCTGTGGCTACGTCGGGCTCGAACTGGGCCGACAGCTCCAGTCTGACCACGAGGTCGTCGGGGTCCGCCGGTCCGAAAGCGGCCGCCAAGCTATCGAAGACGCCGGGTTCGACGCAGTCCAGGCGGACGTGACCGACGACGACTCCCTGTCGGCGGTACCCGACGCCGACTGGGTCGTCTTCGCGGCCAGTTCGGGCGGCCGGGGCGCCGAGGCGGCCCGCGAGGTGTACGTCGAGGGGCTGAAAACCGCCGTCGACCACTTCTGGACGCGTGACGACGCCCCCGAGCGACTGGTTTACACGTCGAGTACGGGCGTCTACGGCGACCACGACGGCGCCTGGGTCGACGAGACGACAGCGCTTGACCCACAGACCGAGAAGACCGAGGTGCTCGCGGAAGCCGAGCGGGTCGCCCGCGAGCGGCCGGCCGACTACGGCGGCCACGGGACAGTCGCCCGCTTTGCCGGTCTCTACGGGCCCGAGCGCTACCGCCTGAACCGGTATCTGGAGGGACCGGTGACAGCGGGCTATCTGAACATGGTCCACCGGGACGACGCCGCCGGCTCGGTCCGGTACCTGCTGGAGGCGGACCACCGCGAGGAGGTCGTCCTCGTGGTGGACGACGAGCCGGTCGAGAAGTGGGGCTTTGCGGACTGGCTGGCCGACGCCTGCGGCGTCGAGTTCCCGCCCAAACGGACGACCGAGGAGCGCCTGGCCGACGCCGAACTGTCCGAGACGGCAAAGCGGCGCATCCGGACGAGCAAGCGCTGTTCGAACGAGAAGTTACGAGAACTGGGCTACGAGTTCGACTATCCGACGTTCAGAGAGGGGTACCGGGCGGCGGTCGAGGCGTACGTCGAGGGGTGAGGGAGGGTCTCGGGTGCTCGTGCCGGTGTCGGCGACGCTCAGTCGAGTAGCGACAGCCGGGTCCAACGCTCCACACGAGCGGGGGGAACCTTCTTGTTGTTTCCCGGAGCAGATACGGAATATGAATATGCTGGCCCAGGGTGACCTCGTCAGCCTGGCCGAACGGATACCGGGCTACGCCAGCGAGAACCCGGCAGTAGTCGCCGGGGTCGTCGTCGGTCTGGTCGTACTGGCAGGTGGCGGGACCGCCCTCTACCGCTATCTGGCTCGGTCGCCGGTCAGCCGTCTCCAATCGCTACTTTCCGGCTACGATGCCGTGACGGTGTTGATGCACCCAAACCCCGACCCGGACGCGATGTCCTCGGCCCTGGCCGTCGACCAGCTCGCGGCGGCCGGGGGGACCGACGCGACGCTGTGTTACTCGGGCGAGATTCGCAGACCGGAAAACCGGGCGTTCGAGACGGTCCTCGACCTGGATTTCGACCGCGTCGAGTCCGTCGACGAAATCGAGACCGACGCCGTGGTGCTCGTCGACCACAACGAGCCCCGCGGCTTCGCGGGGGCCGAGAAAGTGGAGCCGGTCGCCGTCATCGACCACCACCCCGGCGGCGGCACCGGGACAGAGTTCACCGACGTGCGGACCGACATGGGCGCGTGTGCGACGATTTTCGCTGGGTACTTCGAGGAGCTCGACTGGGAGTTCGTCGAGGTCGACGTGGCGCTGACCGACGGCGGCGTCGACACGGACAACGTGCCCGATAACGCGGTGCCGAGCCACGTCGCGACCGGGCTCATCTACGGCATCCAGTCGGACACGCGGTCGCTGACAAACGGCTGTTCCGCGGCGGATTTCGCCGCGGCGGGGTACCTCTATCAGGGCGTCGACAACGACCTGTTGAACCGCATCGCCAACCCGCAGGTCGACGCCGAAGTGCTGGACGTAAAGTCGCGGGCGATCAGCGAGCGCGAGGTGCGGGCCCCCTACGGATTCAGCGACGTGGGCGAGGTGTCGAACACGGACGCGATTCCGCAGGCGGCCGACGAACTGGAGACGCTGGAGGGGGTCTCGGCGGTCGTCGTCATCGGCGAGAAGAGCGGGACCATCCGCATCGCCGGCCGCTCGCGGGACGACCGGGTCCACATCGGCCGGGCAATCGAGGCCGTCGTCGAGGACATCCCGATGGCCGAGGGCGGCGGCCACGCCCGCATGGGCGGCGGGAAGATATCGGTCGACTACATGGACGGGCTCGGCCCGAGCGACGGGGTCTCGAAGGCCGACCTGCAGGAGCGGCTGTTCGATGCGATGGGCGGCGAGCTGTAAGGGCAGACCTCGCCCCTTTTGTCCGGGCGGCAGGTAGAGTGGGTATGGCGACACGAGACGGGACGTGGGCGTACCGGGACGCACACGGTGACTTCGCACGAACGTTCTACCGGCGCTTTGGCGACGGCGTCGCGGCCAGCATCGGCGTCGGGACGTATCTGGGCGACCCGACCGACGAGCGCGACGAGAGCTACGAGGCGGCCATCCGGACGGCACTGGAGTCGGGGGTCAACGTGGTCGACACGGCGATAAACTACCGCCACCAGCGCTCCGAGCGAGCGGTCGGACGGGCGCTTTCCGACGCCGATATCGACCGCGAAGCGGCCGTGATTGCGACGAAAGGCGGGTTCGTCCCCTTCGACGGCGAGCGGCCGGCCGACCCCGGCGCGTTCGTCAAGCGCGAGTACGTCGACACCGGACTGGTCGACCACGAGGACCTCGTCGGGGGGCAACACTGCATCGCGCCGGCCTTCATCGACGACCAGCTCGACCGCTCGCTCGACAACCTCGGCCTCGACACGCTGGACCTGTACTACGTCCACAACCCCGAGACACAGCTTGCCGAAAACAGCCGTGAGCGTGTCTACAACCAGCTCGAAGCCGCCTTCGAGCAGCTGGAACACCGGGCCGACGAGGGCGATATAAACCACTATGGCGTGGCGACGTGGGACGCCTTCCGCGTGCCCGCCGACCACGAGAAGTATCTCTCGCTGCCGGAAGTCATCAAGCGGGCACGGGCCGCGGCGAAGTCGGCGGGCAACACGGCGACGCACTTCCGGGCCCTGCAGCTCCCGTTCAACGTGTTCATGGCCGACGCCTTCACCGTCGAGTCACACGGGGGGCCGGAGGGGCCACAGTCGGCGCTGTGGTTCGCCCACGAGGCCGGCCTTGACGTGTTTACGAGCGCGTCGATGATGCAGGGGCGGCTCGCGGCGGAGATGCCGGAAAGCGTCGAGACGAAACTGGCGGGCGAGACGCGCGCCCAGCGGGCCATCAACTTCGCGCGCAGCGCGCCGGGCGTGACCTGCTCACTCGTGGGCACCGGCTCGGTCGAACACGCCCGGGAGAACGTCGACGCGGGGCGGTACGAACCGCTCGGTGCTGATGCCTTCGACGCCGTCTTCGAGTAGGGGCGCCAGTCGGAGTCGGGGACAGTGTCAGCTCAGCTCCGTCCAGGAACGGCCACACTCGGGACAGACACGCTGTTTCCCGATCTCGTCGGGGTCGTTGTCCGTTGCAAGCTCCTCCTCGCAGTGGCTACACGAGAGCCGTCCGTAGCTGTCCTTCTCGACGTCCCCGCTCCGGAGGGCCTTTCTGACCGAGTCCATGTGCGAAAGTGTGACAGCCGTAGTTAAAAAGGCCGCGGCGTTCCGGTAACGCCTTTGGGCTACCGGGTCAAGCGGGGGTGTGTCCCGACAGTCCGTCTTCGGTTCGTTGCTCGGGCTGATATTTTTCGTCAACCTCGCCCGCGTCGTTTTCGCGCCGCTCATCGAACCCATCAGAGCGGCTACCGGCGCGAGCGACGCCACGCTCGGCCTGCTGGCGACGCTGGTGTGGGCCGGCAGCGCGGTCCCCCGACTCCCGACCGGTCTCCTGCTGACGCGGGTCAGCAGAGCGCGGGCTATCTTCGCCGCGGGCGTGATACTCACCCTCGGAACGGCGTTTACCGCGCTGACGACCCACCCCACATTGTTGCTGGTCGGCGCGTTCGTCATGGGGACCGCGAGCGGCGTCTACTTCATCGCGGCGAACCCGCTTATCAGCGAGCTGTTCCCCGAGTCGCCCGGCCGGGCGCTCGGGCAACACGGCGTCGCCAGCCAGCTGGCCGCCGTGGCCGCACCCGGCATCGTCACCGCCGCCCTGGTCGTCGGCACCTGGCGGACGACGCTCGTCGCGCTGGCCGTCGCCGCTGGGCTGATGACCGGCCTCTTTACGCTGATTGCCCGCCGGAACGACTTTCCCGACGCCGGCCGGCGCGACACGGACTTCCTGGCCGCAGTCTACACGCAGTGGCCCATCGTCCTGACGGCCGTCGCCACGCTGGGGCTGACGACGATGGTCTGGAACGGGCTGTTCAACTTCTACGTGACGTACCTGGGGACTATCGGTATCGGTGAGCGGGCCGGCCGAACCCTGCTGCAGGTGATCTTCGCCGCCGGCGTCCCGGCCTTCTACCTCAGCGGCCGGCTCGCCGACCGGCTCCCCGCGGTCCCGTACATGCTCGCCATCCTTGCGGCCTTTACCGGCTGTATCCTCCTCCTGCCCGCAGTGGGCGGGTTCTGGCCGCTGGCCGCGCTCAGCGCCGTCACGGGATACGTCATCCACAGCATCTTCCCCGCCGTCGACACCTACCTGCTTGGCTCGCTGCCGGACCACCACCGCGCCAGCGCGTACTCGGCCTACGGCGCGGGGATGATGGTCCTGCAGGCGCCCGGGAGCCTCCTCGTCGGGCTGCTCCGGGACGCCGGCGTCGGCTTCGCAACCATCTTCGAGTGGATGGGCGGCGGGCTGGTCGCGCTGCTCGTCGTCCTGCTCCTGTTGCATGCTGACGGTCGACTACCCGAGACGGCGCGGGCCTGAGAGCGAGGTATGCAGCCGATGAAATCTGCAAACGGGAATACGTGCTTCCCCAGTGTGGTCAGTATAAATAGTATATCATTGAGCAAATGACTGTACTTACCAGCCAGGGTTTATGTATTACAGCGACGTAAGAACGGTAACATGGAGCAGTTATTATTTAAACCAGACATCTGCGAAAAAGACCTGCAAAGGTTGACGGAGAGCGGAAAAGAGACTTCAGAAACAAATTCACAAATATATGATGGCATATCTGTCCAGTCGGCTCTCCGCCCTGCGGGATTTAATAGTTCACGAGACAAAGAAATGAGAAAACAAGATGGTCAGGTATCTATCACCGACCACCCCTATGCCGAATCAAACACTCGACTATACACACCAGATAGGCCCTCTACATTTTCGGAACCGTCTAAAAAAACCCATCCCGAAGCTACAGATGATACAGAAAAAAGAATCCGAGATTCCAACCTCGCCGCCGGCGCTTAATAAATGGATTGAGCTGATATTGAAAATCGTTAAATTAGGTGAAATTATTGCAGGCAGGTTTGCCAGTGTGACTTACTTTTGGCCTTAGTAGTACGTTCATAAGCACAGTCGCTTTTTCTCTCTGAGCTTCTTAAATTTCGCCTTCATATCAATTAGTCAGTTCACTCTCTGCTGGTAGAAAATAACGCTATGAGAACCGGCATAATACGTCCAATGCGGTGAGTGTGAGTATCCGCCGAGCGGAGCGAGGCGGTTCACCGGACGCGAGGGAGCGAAGCGACCGAGCCGTCCGGCAGTTTTCCCCACGTTTTTGCGAGAGGGGTTCCCGCAGCGAGCGAAGCGAGCGAGGAAACCCCTCGAAGTAAAAAGTGGGCGGAAACGCTGAAGCCCCTGGCCACACGCGTTGGCGTATGGAGTTGACACCGGACGAACTCGCCGGAATCGTCGACGTGGTGGGGCCGGTGACCCGGGAGGAACTCGTGCAGGCCTGCGGGGAGCTTGCGTTCAAGCGGGGCAGGGATGTCGATGGCGAAGCCGTCGAGACGGCCATCGACGACGCCCTCTCGACGTACCACGTTGTTGTGGTCGCCGACCACGACGCCGAGGTCGAGGAGCCGCTCGTAGTGGTCGGGCCGGCGGCGTTCCCGACGCTGGTCGACGGCGCCGAGGACCTCCCGCACATCCTCGACGTGCCCGCCCGGGACATCTCCGGGGAAGCGGCGGCCGCGGCGGCCGAACAGCGGTTCCGCGAGGACGCCGCCGAGGCGGTCCGAGCAGGTGACGACCAGCGTATCCAGACACTGCTGGACGTGAGCTACGACCTCGAAGCGTGGGGACCGGTCGAGCTGGCGACGGCGCGTGGCCACCTCGACGAGGCCACCCACGCGAATTAAGAGCGTCGGCCCCGTCAGTACCGGTATGGACTTCGACCGGGTGGGTGCCCACGACCCCGTGACGGTCACGGGCGAGGAACGGGAGGCGGCCATCGTCGTCCCGGTCGTCAGCCGCGAGGACGACGAGGCGATTCTGTTCACGAAGCGGGCCGACCACCTGAGCGACCACCCCGGCCAGATGGCGTTCCCGGGCGGCGGCCGCGAGCCCGAGGACGCGGACCTGTTGGCGACGGCGCTTCGGGAGGCCGACGAGGAGATCGGCCTGGACCCGAAGGCGGTCCACGTCGTCGGCCGGCTCGACGACATCCGAACCGTCACCAGCTACTCGGTCCGGCCCTTCGTCAGCCGCATCCCCGACCGCGAGTACTACCCCAGCGACGCCGAGGTCGCCGAGATCGTGACGCTACCGGTGGCGGAGCTGACTGACCTCGAAAACTACGAATCCGAACACCGGGACCACCGTCACTACGGCGAGATACGGCTGCACTTCTTCTACGTCGACGACTACACCGTCTGGGGCGCGACGGCACAGATGCTGGTCCAGCTGCTCGAACTGGGGACCGACTGGGAGATGCCCTCGGAGCCGGACCGCTACGCCGAGCGGGGCGACGACCTGCCCGAGCGGGTCCGGGACGAGGTCCGGTGATGGAGCGGTCGACACCGACGAACGCGGCTCCCGCGGGGCGATAGATGCGGGTGGCTGTCGTCGGCGGCGGGGCGGTCGGACTCGCCGTGGCCGGGGACCTCGCTTCGGCGGGCGTCGAGGTGACACTCTACGAACGCGGCGAACTCGGCGGCGGCGCGAGCGGCCGGGCGGCGGGCATCTGCTACGACGCCTTCGCGGACCCGACCGACGCCGCCGTCGCCACGCGCGCTCTGACCCGGTATCGCGAGTGGGACCTGCTCGCGCCGCGTCCGTACGTCTGGGTGGCCCGCGAGGCAGAGGACGCGCGGGCGGTCCGCGAGCAGGTCGCCGAGATGCGGGCGCTCGGGCTCGACGTGGAGACGGTCACGCCCGAACGGCTCGGCGACCGGTATCCGACCGTCGAGACGGCCGACCTGACCGCCTGCGCGGTCGCGAACGACGCCGGGACAGTCGCGCCCGAGGCGGTCGTCGCTTCCCTCGCCGAGCGGGCCCGGACTGCGGGCGCGACTGTCCGAACGGGGACGCCGGCATCGCTGACCGGCCCGACGACCGTCGGGACGGCCGACGACGAGACCGAGTTCGACGCCGTGGTCGCGGCCGCCGGGCCGGCGACGGCGCCCCTGCTTGCCGACCAGGACATCTCGCTGGCGCTCGAAACGTACCGGGCACAGGTGCTCGTCACCGAGCCCGTCGGGGCGTCGCTCCCGTCGCTGTACGACGCCAGTCGGGAGTTCTACTGGCGGCCCCGGGACGGCGGCGTGCTGGTCGGCGACGGTGCCCACGCGGTCGACCCCGATAACTGCGACCCGGCGGCGGACCCGGCGTTCGTCGAGTCGGCGCTCGACCGACTCCGTGCGGCGACGACGCTCGACCCTGCCGTCGCCCGGTCGTGGGCCGGCCTTTGTACGGCGACGCCCGACCGCGACCCCCTCGTCGGGCGGGTCGCCGACGGGCTCTGGGTCGCGACCGGCTGGCAGGGCCACGGGCTGATGCGGGCGCCGGCCATCGGGGAGTACGTCGCCCAGCGGGTCCGGGGAGTCGCCCCAAGGCTCGACGCGCCGCTTGCCGAGCAGTTCGACCCGAGCCGCTTCGAGGGCGACGAGAAGTTTCACCCGCTGGGTGACCCGACGGCTGACTGGTAAGCCGGGTGAAAAACGCCGTCGGCCAAGCGACCGTTACTCTTCGATTGTCTCGTCGTCGGTCGCCCCGTCGGCGGCGGTGTCAGCGTCCTCGCCGGCCTCCTGGGCCGTCTGTTCGGCGACCGGTTCCGCGCCGTGAGCGCCGGCTTTCGGAATCTCGACGTGCAACGTGCCGTCGCCCTGTAGCGTCGCCGTCGCGGCCGCGGCGTCGACGACGGCGTCCTCGGGCAGTGTCACCGACCCGTCCAGCGCGAGCCCGCGGCCGGGGTAGGTCATCTCGTAGTCGTCGTAGAACTCCCGAAAGCGGTCCAGACGGACCTCAACGCGGTCGTCGACGTAGCGCACCTGCAGGTCGCTGGCTGTCGCACCCGGCGCGTCGAAGACGACGAGGTAGGCGTCGTCGGATTCGAGCAGGTCCGCCGGCAGCGGCTTGTTCTCCTGAACCCGCCCCGCGGCCCGGCCCAGGTTCTCGAAGATGGCCGAGCCGATGGACTCGCCGATGCCCATCATAACTCGATCGCCTCCAGGCAGTCTTCGCCCCCGCAGTACGGGCAATCGAAGTCCGCCACGCCCGTCCCGTCGGGCATGTCGTAGGTGTAGTGGAGCTCGAACATGTCGAGTGTACAGTCGTCGTCGGTACAGACGACCTCCAGCGTTTCTGGCATGATATTTCGTTGGTCCGTCAGCGACAAACCGCTTTCGGCGTCTGTCTGCCCTGGTGTCAGAAGGTTGAAGCCACTCGAACAGAACAGATGGGCCATGAGTGGTGACGTACTGGGGGTCGACTTCAGCGGGGCGAGCGCAGCGGGCGATGCGCTCTGGGTGACCGAAGCAACACAGACCGAGGCCGGGGTTCGTATCGACGACTGCTACCGCGCGACGGACAGGTGGGGCCGCGACCGCGAGAGCGCCCACGCGGGACTGGTCGAGCGCATCGCGGCCGACGACGTGTGGACCGTGGGACTCGACTTTCCGTTCACCCTCCCCCAGTCGCTGCTCGACGCCCGGTGTGGCGGGACGTGGCGCGGCTTTCTTGAGTGGGTCGGGAGCGACGGCGGTCCGGCGGACCCGGGGGCCTTTTCGGCGGTCTGTCGCGACACCGCCGAGACGAGCGTCGGCAAGCGCGACCTGCGCCGCGAGACCGACGCCCGCCGCGGGGCGCTCTGTCCGTACACCAACCGCGTCCGGAGCATGACCTACCACGGCGCCCGGGACGTGCTCGGGCGGCTGGCCGACCGGGGAGACACCGCGGTCGTGCCGATGCAAGACGACGCCGAAGCTGAGACCGTCGTCTGTGAGGTGTATCCGGCTGCCACCTTCGGCTGGCTGGGCTGTTACCGCGAGGGGTACAAGAACACCGACGGCGCCCGAGCGCGTCGGGAGTACAACCTCTCGGCCGTCGAGGACTGCAGCGTCGCCGTGGGCGACCACCGCGGGACCTATCTGGACAGCCACGACGCGCTGGACTCGCTGGCGGCCGCGGTGTCGGCGGCCCGCGCCGACGGCGGCTCGGGGCCGACGCCGGCCGGCACCCGCGAGGAAGGCTGTATCTACGTGTAGCGGACAGTCAAAACTGGCCAGAAGCCGGGAGTATTTGAGTTCGTAGCCGAAGACAGTGTATGAGCGACGACGGCGGCTTCGAGGGGGTTCGCGAGAACGTCGACGGGAACCCGATACTGAAACTCGTCGGCTACGCCCGTCCCTACCGACTCCGGCTGGCCGTCGGGATTCTCACCGCGTTCCTCACGCGCTTTGCGCGGCTGGTGCCGCCGATAATCGTCGCGGCGGCTATCGACCGCATCGTCCTCCGGAGCGGGGACCCGGGTCTTCTCACACAGGCCGGCCTGCTCCCGACTGGGGAGATAGCGACCGAGGCGGCCCGTATCTCCTTTCTCCAGCGGCTGGTCGTCATCGCGGCCATCGCGTATCTCATCAGGTCGGCGACGCGCTTTGCCTCCAGATACCTGTTGCAGTCCTCGGCCCAGAAGATACAGCGGGACCTGCGAAACGACACCTACGACCACCTCCAGCGCCTCTCGATGGACTTCTTTGCCGACCACCAGACCGGCGGGATGATGTCCATCCTCAACAGCGACATCAACCGGCTTGAGTCCTTTCTGAACACGGAGTTTCGCCAGATAATCCGCGTCGTCGCGACGGTCGGCGGTATCGCCGTCGTCCTCTACACCTACTCGCCGCTGCTCGCGCTCGTCGCACTGGCCCCGGTCCCGATTGTGGGCCTTGCGAGCTACCTCTTTCTCTCCTACATCGAGCCGCGCTACCGCTCTATCCGCCAGACCGTCTCGCGGCTCAACACCCGGCTAGAGAACAACCTGAGCGGCGCGCCGGTCATCAAGGCCTTCGACCGCTACGGGTTCGAGCGCGAACGGGTCGTAGAGCAGAGCCAGCAGTACCACGACGAGAAGGTCGCCGCGTTACGGATTCGCAGAGCCTTCTTCGCCGGGCTCCGACTGCTGACCGGCGTCGTCTTCGTCGCCATCCTCTATATCGCCGGAATGGACTTCATCACGAGCCCGGAGGGGGAAGCCATCCTCAGCGCCGGCGGGTTCGCTGCCTTCTTCCTCTACTTACGTCGCCTGTACTCCCCGATGCGACGCGTCGGCAAGTCCGCGAACAAGTACCAGCTCGCAAAATCCAGCGCGGAGCGGGTCTTTGGCCTGCTGGGTCAGGAGCCGACCATTACGGACCCCGAGGACCCTTACACGCCCGACAGCATCGACGGGGCAGTCGAGTTTGACGACGTGACTTTCGGCTACACCGACGAGGAGACGGTGCTCCGGAACGTCTCGCTTGACGTGGAAAGCGGCGCGACGGTCGGGCTGGCGGGCGCGACCGGCGCCGGCAAGTCGACGCTGCTGAAGCTCGTCCCGCGCTTTCACGACGTGAACGCGGGCGCTGTCAGCGTCGACGGCGTCGACGTCCGCGAGTACGCCCTCCAGGCGCTGCGGGCCGACATCGCCGTCGTAGAGCAGAATCCCTACCTGTTCTCTGGCACCGTGGCCGAGAACATCGCCTACGGCGACCGGGACGTCCTCGACGGCGAAGACCGGGGCGACGACGGGGCCCGCGAGCGGGTCCGCGAGGCCGCCCGGTCGGCCCAGGCCCACGAGTTCATCTCGGAGCTACCGGAGGGGTACGACACCGAAATCGGCGAGCGCGGCATCAAACTCTCGGGCGGCCAGCGCCAGCGGGTCGCCATCGCGCGGGCCCTGCTGAACGACCCCGAGGTCATCATCTTCGACGAGGCGACAAGCGACGTGGACACGGAGACCGAGCGGGCGATTCAGGCGAGCATCGAGCGGCTGGTCGCGGACCGCACCGCCTTCGTCATCGCCCACCGGCTCTCGACCATCCAGGACGCCGACACCATCGTCGTGATGGACGACGGCGAAGTCATCGAGCGGGGCAGTCACGAGGAGTTGCTGGCGGGCGGCGGCGAGTACGCCGACCTCTGGGCAGCGCAGGCCGACGAACAGCCGGTCAGCGCCGACGACTGATACTGCCGGCTGTAGCCAGCTGACGGGGTTTGAAAGCGTGAAACCCGTTGGAAACGGCCACCCGTACTGCGAGTACACCGAGCTTACCACCTAGCGCCCGGTCCACGCGTCAACCTCGGCGGGATTGCCACCTGCTGGACAGCAGCCACAGCCGATACCCGACGGCTACTTTTCCCACTCCCGACCCACCGCACACCCCATGCGCCTGGTGCAGGTCGTCGTTCCGGACGAGAAGCGGGCGGAGATCGTCTCGACACTCCGAGAGCACGAGCTGGGTGTTTCGACCACGAAGGAGACCAGCGGAGAGGGCGACCGGACGCTCGTCTCCTTTGTCGTCCCCGCCGACGCCGTCGAGCACGTCCTCGACGAACTCCACGAGGTCGGACTAAAAGAGGAGTGGTACATCGTCTCCCTCGAGACGGAGTTTGCCTCCTACGAGAACGTCGACGAGGCCCAGGACAAGTGGGCGAAGACGCCAAACAGGGTCGCCCCGCGGACGCTCCGGTCGAAGGCCAAGGACATGCGTCTCAACGAGCGGTCGTTCCTGTGGATGATGACCCTCTCGACGGTCATCGCGACGGCGGGCCTGCTCATCGGGTCGCCGGCCATCGTCGTCGGCTCGATGGTGCTTGCCCCTATCGTCAGCCCGATGCTGACCGCGAGCATCGGCCTCGTGCGGGACGACCAGGGGATGGTCTTCGACAGCATCCGGATGCAGGCCGTGGGGCTGGGCCTCGCCGTCGTCGGGGCGACGGCGTTTAGCTGGCTGCTGAAGGCCGTCTTCGCCGTTCCGGCCGAACTCGCCGTTGCCAACATGGAGCTGATAGCCATCCGGTTCTCGCCGGGACTGCTCTCGGTCGTCGTCGGGCTGGCGGCGGGGGCGGCCGGCTCTTTCAGCCTCGCGACGAAGGGACAGGTCGCCATCGTCGGCGTGATGGTGGCCGCGGCGCTCATCCCCACGGCGGCCGCCGCCGGTATCGGCTTCGCCTGGGGCCAGCCGGCGGTCGGCGTCGGGGCCGTGGTGTTGCTGACGCTGACCATCGTCGCCGTCAACCTCGGCGCCTTTCTGACGTTCAAGTATCTGGGGTACGAGCCGGACCACGTCGACCGCGGCGTCTTCACGACGGAGGGGGTCCGGCGGACCGCCGCCCTCGCGGCCACCGTCATCGTGGTCGTCGCGGTGGTCGGTGCCGTCGGCGTGGGCACCTACCAGCAGGTGACCTACGAGCGGTCGGTCAACGCGGCGACGACGGAGGTGCTCCAGCGGGACGCCTACGACGAACTCGGCGTCGTCTCCATCACCGCCGAATACGTCGGCGTCGGGCCGCTGTTTGACCCGTCGACGGTGACCGTGACACTCTCCCGGACCAGTGACCGCCCCTACGAGGGGCTGCCCGACGAGCTCGCCCGGGCCATCGACGACCGGACGAACGAACGCGTGACGGTACAGGTTCGGTTCCACGACTACGAGCGCTCGACCTCCCCGAACGCGGCGACGCCGACCCCGCGACCGGCCTGAGCGCAACCGAACACCGTTTTAGGCGTCGAGCCGTAACCAGCCGGTATGACTGACCCCGCCGAACTCGACGTGACCATCGTCGACGGCTACGTCGACGAGCCCGCTCACTTCGGGGTCCCGCCGTACATCTCGACGTACCCGCGCTACGCCGCCGGCGCGCTGGTCGACGTCGGCGTCCCCGAGTCCAGCATCACCTACCACACCATCGACGAGCTGCGCGAGGACACCCACCTGTGGCGCGACGTCGAAGACGCCGACCTCATGGTGTACGTCGGCGGGATGACCGTCCCCGGGAAGTACGTCGGCGGCACGCCCGCCGAGCCCGACGAGGTGCGAAAGCTGGCCTGGACCGCCGACGGTACCTCCATCATCGGCGGCCCGGTCCGCTTTGGCGTCGGCGAGGCGAACGAGGGGGCAAGCGAGACGGCCCGTGACGACCTCGATTTCGACTTCCTCGCGATGGCCGACATCGAGGCGGCCGTCTACGACCTCGTCGACTCAGGGCTTGAGGGGTTCAACGACCGCTACCGCGACATCGAGGAGGAGACCCGCTGGGCCCGTGCGGGCGCCTTCGTCGTCGAGCAACACCCCAACCACCCCGACTACCTCATCTGCGAGATGGAGACCTCGCGGGGCTGTCCGTACCGGTGTTCCTTTTGCACGGAGCCGATGTACGGCAACCCCGACTTCCGGCCGCCCGAGAGCGTCGTCGACGAAGTCGATGCGCTCTCGGACAGGGGCGTCGCACACTTCCGACTGGGCCGGCAGGCCGACATCCTCGCCTACGGCGGCGACGGCGAAGCACCTAATCCCGACGCCCTCCGGCGGCTCTACGGCGGCATCCGGGAGGTCGCGCCCGACCTGGAGACGCTCCATCTGGACAACATGAATCCCATCACCGTCGTGAAGTGGCCCGAGAAGGCCCGCGAGGGGATTCGGATTATCGCCGAGCACAACACGCCCGGCGACACGGCCGCGTTCGGACTGGAGTCGGCCGACCCCGAAGTGATGAGCGACAACAACCTCAACGTCACCGCCGACGAGTGTTTCGAGGCGGTGAAGATAGTGAACGAGGTGGCCGGCTTCCGCCCCGGTGGCGACCGCGACTCGGCGCCCAACTTCGGCGACGACGCCGCCCGGCGGCTCCCCAAGCTGCTGCCCGGTATCAACCTCGTCCACGGGCTGAAAGGCGAGCGCCGGGAGACGTTCGAACACAACAAGAACTTCCTCCAGCGCGTCTACGACGAGGGGCTGATGCTCCGGCGGGTGAACATCCGGCAGGTGATGGCCTTCGAGGGGACCGACATGGCCGAGACCGGCGCCGACATCGCGAAAGACCACAAGCAGCTGTTCAAGCAGTACAAACAGGAGGTCCGCGAGACCATCGACAACCCGATGCTCCAGCGGGTCGCCCCGCCGGGGACGATACTCCCCGACGTGCACCTGGAGTACCACCAGGACGGCAAGACCTTCGGCCGACAGCTCGGGACCTACCCGCTGCTCGTCGGGCTGCCGGGCGAGCGGGAACTCGGTCGGACTATCGACGTGGCCATCACCGACCACGGCTACCGCTCGGTGACCGGCGTCCCCTACCCCCTCGACGTCAACAGCGCCTCGATGGCGGAACTGGCGACGGTGCCCGGTGTCGGCCGGAGCCGGGCCGGCGATATCGTGGTCGGTCGCCCCTATGAGGCGGCCAGCGAGGTCGGTGCCGACCTCAGACAGTTCATTACCACGGAGACGCCCGAGGGGGCGGACTGACACAGACCGTCGTAGCTCTGTCCCAGGAGTCGTCCGAACTCGGGCTCGGTGGTACCGGGAAGCGACGATGACGTTCCGTCTGAGCCGACCGACACAGCGGGGCCCGGACGCCGCTCCGGTCGGTCACCAGCCGGTCCCCGACCGGTCGCAGTCGATCGATTGGTCCCTCGCGTGATAGGTGTGGTAAGCATAGTATAACGCCCACAGAAGCGAACGGAAGCTACTTTTGTCTCGACGGCGCAAAGAGTGTCAATGAACGATATCGAGGTGAGTGTCGTCCTCCCCGCGTACAACGAGGAGGACACCATCGAGCGGACGGTGATGGTCACGCTCGATACTCTCGCGGACTTTCTGCCGGCGGACGCCTTCGAGGTCATCGTCGCGGAGGACGGCTGTGACGACCGAACGCCGGACATCGCGACCCGGATGGCCGAGGAGGACGACCGGGTCCGGCATATCCACAGCGACAGCCGGCTCGGTCGAGGCGGAGCCCTAGAGTACGCCTTCGAGCGGGCTCACGGCGACACGCTGGTGTACTTCGACACCGACCTCGCGACGGACATGCGCCACCTCGAAGAGCTCGTCGAGAGCGTCCGCTCGGGCGGGTACGACGTGGCCACCGGCTCGCGGTGGCTGCCCGAGAACCGCGCCGACCGTCCCGCGAAACGCGGCGTGCCGAGCATCGGTTTCAACACGCTCGTGCGGACCCTCCTCCGCTCGGACCTGCAGGACCACCAGTGTGGCTTCAAGGCCCTCTCCCGGACCGCCTTCGAGAACCTCGGCCCGAAAGTCGAGGACGAACACTGGTTCTGGGACACCGAGCTGCTCGTGAAGGCCCAGCGGGAGGGGTACCGCGTCAAGGAGTTCGCCGTCGACTGGGAGCCAAAGGGCGACTCGAAAGTCGACATCGTCCGGGACGTCTTCGGGATGGGGAGCCAGATTCTCCGCACCTTCTGGGAGCTTTCGGTCAGCCCGCGCATCACCCGTCGGGTGTCGATGGGCGCTGGGACGCTGCTGGTCGTCGTCGCCTTGCTCCTGATGACGCAGTATCTGAACCCACAGACAGTGCTTTCGGAGATGGCCGGCGCCTCGCCCGGCCTCGTCGCCGTCAGCGCGCTCATCTACGCCGTCTCGTGGCCGCTTCGCGGGCTGCGCTACCGCGACATACTGGACTCGATGGGGTTTCACGAGAAGTGGGGCTTTCTCACCGGCGCGGTCTTTATCAGCCAGACCGGCAACCTCGTCTTCCCGGCCAGACTCGGTGACGGGGTGCGCGCCTACGTCGTCAAGGCGAGGCGCTCGATTCCGTATCCGTCGGGCTTTGCGTCGCTGGCCGTCGAACGCGTCTTCGACCTGCTGACCATCACCGTCCTGGCCGGGACGGTCATGCTGGGACTGGCCGCGACCGGCTCCGCCGGCGAACTGCTTTCCGCCGTCACCGGCAACGCGGTCGGCGGCGACACCGCACAGAGCGGTCAGACCGCCGTCTACGTCGCCGCAGCCGTGGGGCTTGCCGCTATCGGCGCCGTCGTCGCCATCGTCGCCAGCGCCCGCACCGACGCCAACTTCGTCCGTGCGACCATCGGCCGGCTGAGCGAGGATTCCTACGCCGACTACGTCGCCGGCGTCGTCGAGGGATTCGTCGCCGATATCCAGACCGTGACCGCCGACGGGCCGGCTTTCGCCCGCGTCGGTCTGGGCAGCCTGGCCATCTGGGGACTGGACGTGCTGACCGCGCTGGCGGTCTTTGCGGCCTTTGGCTACTCGCTGACCCCGTCGCTGGTCGCCGTCGGCTTCTTCGCGGTCAGCGTCGGGAACCTAGCGAAGGTGCTCCCGCTGACCCCCGGCGGCGTCGGGCTCTACGAGGGGGCTTTCACCATCATCGTCGCACCGCTGACACCCGTCGGCGTCACGGCCGCACTCAGCATCGCCATCGTCGACCACGCCGTCAAGAACGCCGTCACCATCCTCGGCGGCGTCGCCTCGATGGCGTGGCTCAACGTCTCCCTGACGACCGCCGTCGAGGAGTCCCGGAGCGTCGAGGACATCCAGCCCGAAGCGGACGACTAGCGAGGGGGCGCCCGCTGGGCGAAACCTCGACCAAGCGCAGCGGTGACCGAAGGGAACCGCGAGCAGCGGGGAATCGAGCGTAGCGAGATTCCTCGGAACGGTCGAGCAGAGAGGGACCGAAGGTCCCTCAGGCAGTCGGACAGCGGAGCTGTCCGACGACGGCGGAGCCACGAGACAGCGGGGACTCTCTTATCGCAAGAACGGGCCGAAGGCCCCGGCTACGGCGTCGGTAAGTGCGTCCGTCCGACTCACGCGCCCGGCGGTGTAGACGCCGATAGCGCCTTCCTGTCGACCCAGTTCCTCGCGGCCGAGTTCGTCGTCGAGGACCGGCCCGAGTTCCTCGCCGTCCCGGAGTCGCTCAGCCACGGGGTCGGGGAGTCGAATCGACGGGCCCGCCCCGAAGTGGGTCGTCGTCCCGTCGGTGACGGCGGCCCACATGATGAGCCACAGTCCCGCTGGCGTGTCGCGCTCGGCGACGCCGCCTTCGATACCGACACCGTAGTCGGCGTCGGTCGCCGACAGAGCCGCCTCCGCGCGGTTGGTGGCGCCACGGACCGTCTCCGCACGGCCCCGTGGCTGTTCCGGGACGCCGGAGTCGACCCCGAGCGCCGTCGTTTCGGCCTCGGCACAGACGCGCTCGACCGCGGTCACTTTCACCGGGTTCTCGCTCCCGATTGCGACGTACATGGACGGGAAATCTACCGTATGGATCATGATAGTTGTTATTTGAATGGTGGCACTACCGCATGTAGATCGGTCGTAGGTGGCGTGAGACTGTCGTCAGCCACCCCATACCACAATTTTTAAATGTCTTTCGGACGGATTCAGTTTTACCGATTGCCTCCGGGTTCCTCAGCAGTGTACTGTGCCCGGTGAGCCCCCGCCATCGCAACCAATGAACGAGCAAACACGAACGCGACAGCACACAGAGGAAACAGAGACGGAATCGACCGAGTCGACCTCGACGGCCTGCCCGGAGTGTAGCGGCTCGCTGGTCATCGACGACGAACACGGCGAGACGGTGTGTGAGGACTGTGGCCTCGTCGTCGAGTCCGACGAGATAGACCGCGGGCCGGAGTGGCGCGCGTTCGACTCCAGCGAGAAAGACGAAAAGTCCCGCGTCGGCGCGCCGACGACGAACATGATGCACGACAAGGGGCTGTCGACCAACATCGACTGGCGCGACAAGGACGCCTACGGCAACTCCCTGTCGGGCAAGCAGCGCCAGAAGATGCAACGGCTTCGCAAGTGGAACGAGCGGTTCCGAACCCGTGACTCCAAAGAGCGCAACCTCAAGCAGGCCCTGGGCGAGATAGACCGCATGGCCTCGGCGCTTGGCCTGCCCGAGAACGTCCGCGAGACGGCCAGCGTCATCTACCGCCGGGCGCTCGACGAGGACCTCCTGCCTGGCCGGTCCATCGAGGGCGTCTCGACGGCCTCGGTCTATGCCGCCGCCCGTCAGGCCGGTGTCCCCCGGAGCTTAGACGAGATCACCGAAGTGTCCCGCGTCGAGAAAAGCGAGATCGCCCGCACGTACCGTTACGTGGTACGGGAACTCGGACTCGAAGTGAAGCCGGCCGACCCCGAGAGCTACGTCCCCCGCTTTGCCTCCTCGCTGGAACTCTCCGACGAGGCCGAACACCGCGCCCGCCAGCTGCTCCAGAACGCCAAAGAGCAGGGCGTCCACTCGGGCAAGTCCCCGGTCGGACTCGCCGCCGCTGCGGTGTACGCCGCCGCACTGCTGACAAACGAGAAGACCACACAGGCCGCCGTCAGCGAGGTCGCCGACATCTCCGAGGTCACCATCCGCAACCGCTATCACGAGCTGCTGGAAGCCGAGCAGGACCTCCCTGTCGCCTGAAGTAACCGGCACTTTTTTCCCGCGGAGAATCACCGCTGATAACCGCGGAGGTACGTTTAATTCGGTGGCCAGACGCGTTCAGTACATGGCTACGGACTTCGGCAGTGGCGGTCAGGGGATGGCAGACACCGACAAGGAACTCGGGAGTGCTATCGACGAGCTGTTGCGCACGTCCGAGAACGTCTCGGGGAGCTCACAGGAGATAAGCGACCTCGCGAACCAGCAGTCGGACAACATGCGGGAGGTCGCCGGCGAGGTCTCGAACCTCTCGGCGACGGTCGAGGAGGTCGCATCCAGCGCGAACCAGGTCCAGCAGGTCAGCGAGCGCGCACGGGAGCTTGCGGACAAGGGACGGGACGTGGCCGACGACGCCATCGACGCGATGGAGTCAGTCGACGAGGCCAACGAGATGGTCTCCGAGGACGTGAAACAGCTCCGCGGGCGCATCGACGAGATCGACGAGATCGTAGAGGTCATCAACGACATCGCAGACCAGACGAACATGCTGGCGCTGAACGCCTCCATCGAGGCCGCCCGCGCCGGCGAGGCCGGCGAGGGGTTTGCCGTCGTCGCCGACGAGGTCAAATCGCTCGCCGAGGAGTCCCAGCAAAACGCCACGGAGATCGAACAGCTCGTCTCGAACATCAAGGCCGACACCGAGGACACCGTCGAGAGCATCGAGGAGGCCAACGAACAGGTCGAATCGGGCATCGAGCAGGTCTCAGAAACCGTCGAAATCCTGCGTGACATCGACGAGTCGGTCCAGGAGGCCGCCCAGGGCGCCGAGGAAGTGGCGTCGGCCACCGACGAGCAGGCCGCCTCCACCGAGGAGGTCGCAAGTATGGTCGATATGACCGCAGAGAACGCCGAGGAGGTCGCCGAGGAGATAGAGGAGATCGCCGCGGCCAACGAACAACAGACCGCGAAGATAAACGAGATACAGTCGCTGGTCGACGAACGGTAAGCACAAGTCGGGGCCCCCGCATCGACCCGTATGGAGACGCGCCACCGGGCTATCACCGGCGATGCCCGCGAGCTGCCGCTTGCCGACAACAGCGTCGAACTCGTCGTCACCTCACCGCCGTATCCGATGATAGAGATGTGGGACGACATCTTCGGGGCCTTAGACCCCGACATCGCCGACGCGCTCGGCGCCGGCGACGGGGACCGCGCCTTCTCGCTGATGCACGACGTGCTCGATACCGTCTGGGCCGAGCTGGCACGGGTGCTCGCGCCCGGCGGCATCGCCTGTATCAACGTCGGCGACGCGACCCGGTCGCTGTCGGACGGCTTCCGCCAGTACCCCAACCACGCCGAGATAACCCAGCGGCTGACCGACCACGGACTGCGGGCGCTGCCGGACATCCTCTGGCGGAAACCGACCAACAGCGGCGCGAAGTTCATGGGCTCGGGGATGGTCCCGCCCAACGCCTATCCGACGCTGGAACACGAACACATCCTCGTCTTCCGCAACGGCGAGCGCCGCACGCTGGAGCCCGGCGCCGACCGGCGCTACGAGAGCGCGTACTTCTGGGAGGAGCGCAACGAGTGGTTCTCGGACCTCTGGGACCTCCCCGGTGAGACCCAGGACATCGACGACGGCCTGCGGGACCGCTCGGGCGCCTTCCCGCTCGCGATTCCCCACCGCCTCGTCTCGATGTTCTCGGTCCGGGGCGACACCGTGCTGGACCCGTTTCTCGGGACCGGCACGACGACGCTCGCGGCGATGGTCGCCGGTCGCGACTCCGTCGGTATCGAGCGCGACGCCGACCTGCTTGCGGCCCTCGACGACCGCGTCGACGGCGTCGGCGAGCGCTCGCGACGGGTCGCCCAGCAGCGCCTCGACGCCCACCGCGAGTGGGTGAGCCAGCGCCGCGCCGACGGCAAGGAGCCGGGGTACGAGGCCGAATACTACGATTTCGCCGTCAACACGAAACAGGAGCGACGTATCCGCTTCTACGCCGTCGACGGCGTCGAGCGGACCGACGAGGGGTACCGCGTCACCCACGTCCCCGTCGAGTGATTAGGGGAGGAGCCCCGCGAGAGCCTCAAGCGGCGACTCGTCAGTAGTCGATTCCGTCGTTGGTTCAGCCGTCGTCTCAGGCGTCGGTTCGGCTGTCGGTTCAGCTGTTGGTTCTGGTGTCGGCTCCGGCGTCTCAGTCTCCGTCGGTTCAGCCGTTGGTTCTGGTGTCGGCTCCGGCGTCTCAGTCTCCGTCGGTGTCTGTTCGTCGGTTTCCGGCGGTGCCTCCACGGTGATAGCGAGCTGTTCCGTGCCGTTCAGGGAGACCGGGCGGCCATCCTCGGCGGTGCCGGTCAGCGTGTAGGTTCCCGGTTCGAACTGCTCGGTGACCGTCTCGCCGGCCGGTGCGTTCACCGTCACGTTCTCACCCACCTCGGGTGCGGCTGTGACAATCACGTCGGTTTCGTTCGGATTTTCGAGCGAAACGGTCTGGTTGTCGACTTCGACAGTCAGGTTCGCCGGCGGGAGCGGCGGTTCGCTGATGGTGATATCGAGCGTTGCCGAGTCGTTCAACAACACCGAGCGGCCGTCGTTGGCCTCTCCAGTCAGCGTGTAGTTGCCCGGCTCAAGCGTCCCAGTCGTCGTCTCGCCAGCCAGTGCGTTCAGCGTCACGTTCTCTCCCGCATCGGGGGCAGCCGTGACAGTCACGTTCGTTGCACTCGGGTTCTCGATTGAGACGTTCTGGTCGTTGACGTTCACAGTCAGGTTTGCCTGCGTGAGCGGGGCATCGCTGACACTGATATCGAACGTCTCCGAGCCGTTCAACAGCACCGAACGGTTGTCCGCAGCCGTCCCGCTCAGGGTGTAGGTGCCCGGTTCGACCGGCTCGCTGACCGTCGCGTTGGCCGGCACGTTCAGCGTCGTGTTCTCACCCGCATCGGGGGCAGCCGTGACAGTCACGTTCGTTGCACTCGGGTTTTCCACCGAGACGTTCTGCCCATTGACGGCGACGATCAGGTTCGCCGGCGCGAGCGGCTCGGCGCTGACACTGATGTTGAACGCGTCCGAACCGTTTAGCAACACCGGGCGGCCGTCGTCGGCCACTCCAGTCAGCGTGAAGTTGCCCGGCTCGAACGGCTCGGTGACCGTTCCGTTGGCCGGCACGGCCACGGTGCGGTTCGTGCCGTCCTCGGGCACCGCAGTCACGGTCACCGACGTGTCGGCCGGGTTCTCGATGGAGACGTTCTGCCCGTCGACTGCGGCCGAGAGATTCACCGGCTCCTCGCCCTCGATTGTGATGGCGAACTGTGCGGAGTCGTTCAACAGGACAGTCCGGTTCCCGGCTTCTCCCGTCAGCGTGTAGGTACCCGGCTCAAGCGGCTCCATCGTCGTCGCCCCGGCGGCCGCGTCGATACTCACGTTCTCGCCCGTCTCGGGCGCCGCGGTCACGTTCACCGACGTGTCGCTGGGGTTCTCGATGGAGACGTTCTGCCCGTCGACTGCGACGGCGAGATTCACCGGTTCGGCGGGCGGGCCCTCGATACTGACGGTGACCTCGTCCGACCCGTCGATAGGCACGCTCTCCCCGTCCACCGTCTCGGCCGTCAGCGTGTACGTCCCGGGGTCGAGTCGCTGGCTCGCCTCGAAGTTGCGCGGGACCTCGAACTGGGTGACGGCGCCGTCGTCGGCGCTGGCGGTAACTCGCACGCGGTCGTCGTTCGGGTTATCGACGGTTAGCGTCCGGTTCTCGGCAGATGTGCGCAGGCTCTGGAGTTCGGGGCCGACCGAGAGGGTGAGTTCGTCACGGCCGGCAATCTGGACCGTGCGGCCGTCGCTGGTCTCGGCGGTCAGCGTGTACGTCCCGGAGTCTAACTCCACCGTCGTGGACTCGCCGGCGGCCAGCGTCGCCGTCTGTGGGTTGTCCTCGCCCGTCAGCGTCACGGTCACGGCCGCGTCGTTGGGGTTCGCGAGGAAGACGCCGCCGTCGCCGGCCGACGCGAAGAGGCTCCGGAGGCCGTCATCGTCGTCATCGCCGTCAGTGGACCGGTCGGATTCGACGCCGCCGCTTGCGTACACCTCGATGGTCTGTTCGTTGAAGATGTTTATCTCCGCGGCCGTCCCGGCGGCGTCGGCAGCGGCGCCTTCGGTCTGTATCTGTATCTGCTCGACCGTGACCGTCTGGCGCTGTATCAGCGAGAGCGCCCCCTCACCGGCCCCTCTCGCGGCCGACTGTATCTGCGTGACAGTCGCGCGCTGGTACTGCGAGACGGCGCCGCTCGCGGCGCTCTGTGCCGCGGTCTGTACCTGAACGATGGTCACCTGCTGAATCTGGACGACGGTCCCCTGGCTCGCCCCCGCGGCGGCGGCCTGAATCTGTGTGACCGACGCGTCCTGGCCGGCCGTGAGCGCCCCGCGGGCGGCACCGCGAGCGGCGGCCTGGACCTGCGTGACTGACACCGACTGTACTTGGGTGAGCGCCCCCGACGCGGCGCCCATCGACGCTTCCTGTATCTTCTTGGGGTCCTGGTCGCCGGCCCCCTCGGCGCCGCCACCGGCCGCGCCGAACGCCGCCGCCTGTAGCTGCGTGACCGACACGGACTGGTTCCCGGTGAGCGAGCCGTAGGCGGCCCCCTGTGCGGCCTCCCGTATCTGGGACACCGTCACCTGCTGGGCCACGTCGCCGGCGGCGCCGGCGGCCGACCCGACGGCGGCGTACTGGAGCTGCGTGACGTTCACCCGCTGGGACTGGGCGACCGACCCGTGGGCCGCGCCGTAGGCCGCGGACTGCAGCTGCACCGACTCACCTGTCTGTGACTGCGAGAGCGCCCCGGCGGTGCTGGCGTAGATGCCGGCCTGGAGTTGCGTGACGTTCACCGACTGGCTCTGGAGCAAGGCCCCGTGGCTCGCTCCGGTCGCGGCAGCCTCGATCTGCCCGACGGAGGCGTTTTGCTGCTGGCTCGCCGCCAGCCGGGCCGCGTCGATGGCCGCCTGGCGCTGTTCCTGCGTGACGTTTACACCCTGTTGCTGGGTGAGGTTGATACCGGCCCGCGCGCCGCGGGTCGCGGCGGCCCGCTCGTCCTCGGAGAGGTTCGGAGACTGGTCTGGCCCGGTCGCGTTGACCGACGCGAGCGTATCGAGCCGGTCGCTCACGACCTCGTAGTCGACGGCCCCACCGGCTTGGGATTCCCCATCTACCTGCTGAGTGCCGGCCCCGAGCTGGGCTCCCGACACCGAGACGGCACTGCCAAGAAGCAGGGCGACGAGCGCGAGCGTCAGCGCCCGTGTCATGGGTCCACCCGCCGGCGTCGCCGTGTCCAGTTGGCTGCTCCGGTCCGGTCGCGGTACACGCATCTGTGTCTCATGAGAGACGGTGCCAAACCAGCGTAGATAAACCCGACAGACCGTTGTTGTGTCCGGTCGACCTTACGGTAGCGATAGGGACGGCGAACCGATCACAGACCGGGACGCAGTGGTACGCAGACGGCGACGAGAGCAGGGTGACACCGACGGGATTTTGGCCCGCATCCGCGAAGCCCGGATATGGATTTCAGTTCGTTCCGGCTGCTCGCGGCCGGTGCCGACCTCGCGATGGAACCCCACGCGCGGGCCGACGCCGACGGTGTCGAGCTGCGGATGGACTTTGCCGCCGACCCGCTCGACCAGCTCGACGCCTACGACGGGGAGCTGCCGGTGCTTGTGACCAACCGCGTCGCCTGGGAGGGCGGGGAAGCAGACGACACCGCGGAGCGACTCGACGCGCTAGAGCGGGCCGTCGAGTTCGACGCCGTCACCGCCGTCGACCTCGAACTCGACGCGCTCTCGGACGAGGGCGACCACGACGCCGGTCGGGTCGCCGACCACGCCCGCGAGCACGGGGCGTCAGTCGTCGTCTCGACCCACGACTTCGAGGCGACGCCCGAGCGAGCGGCCATCGTCGACCGGCTCGAACGGGCCTGTGCGTACGGCGACGTCGGCAAGATGGCTACAACGGCGCAGTCGTCCGACGACGTGCTGGCGATGCTGGGCGCGACACGGGACCTCACCGCGGCCGGCGAGACCGTCGCGACGATGTGCATGGGCGAGGCGGGCCGACACTCCCGTGCCGTCGCGCCGCTGTATGGCTCGCGCATCGGCTACGCGCCGGTCGACCCCGAGGCGGCGACTGCACCGGGCCAGTACGACCTGTCGACGCTGCGGTCGCTGGTCGAACAGCTAGAGAGCGAGTGATCGCACCGCCACCGGTGTGACCGGCCGCTGTCCCGGGTTCGGAAGATATAGGGGTGTCCCCGCTAGATTCGGGGAGTATGACCGATACCGGACGCAAGCGGCCGTGGCTCGCCGCCGTCCTCGCGTTCATCTACCCCGGCCTGGGGCACGTCTATCTCCGGGAGTGGCTGCGAGCGGTCCTGTGGTTCGGGCTCGTGTTCAGCACGACGACGCTGCTGATCAACGATTCGGTGATGGCACCGCTGAACGACGGGCTCTCCGTCGATGGGCTCGTGGCCGTCGCCCAGAGCGTCCCGACGGAGGCGACGGTGGTCCTGTTCGTCATCACTGCCTTCTCGATGGCCGACGCCTTCTACATGGCCACGCGGGGGAACGCGGAGACCGAGGTCGTCGAGGGGACGAAGTGCCCCCACTGCGGGAAGGAACTGGAGGAGGACCTCGACTTCTGTCACTGGTGTACGACGCGGCTGGACCAGCCCGTCGAGCCCGAGAAGTAGCCCCGAAAAAAGCGGTCCGAGCGGTTATTTCTCGATGATGCTCTCTTCGATCTTCTCGCCGAAGTGGGTGGCCGTGTCCTCGTAGTGGACCAGTATCTCGTCGCCGGCCTCCAGGTCGGTGATCGCTTTGCGGCCGTCACGTGCGTGGACCTTGATGGTCTCGGCGTTCTGTAGCAGCGTCTCGATGCGGTCGCCCTCCTCGGTCTCGGCCTGGACCCGGAACATCGGGCGTTTCTCTATCTTCGCGCGGCCGACGATGGCCTCGCGGGTGTGGCCCTCCTCGTCGACTATCTGGACCTCGTCGCCCGACTGCAGCTCCGAGAGGTACTTCGTGCCGCCGTCGGGCGTGCGGACGTAGGCGTGGACCGCGCCGGCGTTGACCCGGAACGGTCGGGAGGCGACGTAGGGTGATTCGGCCGTCTCGGCGTGGACGAAAAAGAGCCCGCGGGCCATCGAGCCGACGAGCATCCCCTCGTCGTGGTCCATCAGGTTGCCCGTGTCGATACACACCCGGTCGGCCGACCCGGTCTGTTCGACAGCCGTGACGGTGGCGTACTCCAGGTCGACCTGCTCGCGGCCCGCCTCGTCGCGGACCTCGACGGTCTTTCGAATCTCGTCGACGTCGTCGGTGTCGAGCAGGACGCCGTCGGCGCCAAGCTCCAGCGTCTCGTAGGCTGTGCGGGCGTCTTCGGCGGTCTGGACGCCGGTGATGAGTTCGGTGTCCTCGCCGACCCGGGCGATGAGATTTTCTAGCGGGATTATCTGCCAGTCGTCGCCGATGACGATGGTGTAGTCGGCTTCCGCGGCGACGGCCTCGGCGAAGGCCTCGTAGTCCTCGTCGAAGATGCGGACGTAGCCGCCGTCGGGCGCCGCCCCGTCGCGCCGGAGCGCCGAGAGGTCGGCCGACCCCGAGAAATCGGTCGGGAGGTCGACGGTGCCGTCGCCCTCGCCGTCCTTGCCGACGACGGTGGCGTCGGCCTCCGAGTCGCCCGCTTCGGCCTCCATGACGTGGGCGTCGCCGTTCGCGAAGGCCGCGATGTTGACCTCACCGAGTTCCCGTACCTTCTCGACGTCCGCCTTGTCGACCAGTACCCAGTCCACGCCGGCCTCCAGCCCGGCGGTGATGCGTCGTCTGCGTGTCTCCCAGTCGCCGACGTCGCTGTCGGCCTTGAGCCAGACGGTTCGTGTCATACGCTCACGATTGCGACGGCGGGGCTTGAACGTGGCGGATGCCCGAGAGTGGTCGACGGGGCGTGGTCGGTCATACTGGTGGCTGTAACAAACTGAAGTAATTGGCCACCCCGGGGTGGCGAATATCTTTACGAACTTACAGCCACCAGTATCAGTCCCGGTACCAGACATCGACGTGATGGTCGGGACCGTACGACTTGCCGACGATATCTAGCCCGCCGTCACCGGTCATGTCGGCCAGTTTCGCCTCGTGGGTCGGGACGCCCCGTTCGACGACGTGTTCGGTGAACCGGCCGTCGCCGTGGTTCTCGAAGAGCAGCTGTTCCGGGGCCTCCGCCTCGCCCAGGGACATCTCGCCGACGTAGATGTCCGGGTAGCCGTTACCGGTCACGTCCGCCGTCTGGAGGCTGTGTGGGTTGAACAGACCGTCGCGGAGTATCTCGGGCTCGCCGTCGGGGTAGTCGACCCACGCCAGCCGTCCGGGGTGGGTCCCGAACGTCGGCGAATCCCCCTCCGAGAGGACGATTTCGGGCTCGCCGTCACCGTCGAGGTCGGCGACGGCGACGCGGGTGTCGTCCCAGCCGGTACAGATGTCGTCGCGGGCCCACCCGTCCTCGTGGCGGTGGTAGACGTTCGTCCCGGCCACGATTTCGGTTCGGCCGTCACCGTCGACGTCGGCGGCGGCGAGTCCCTCACACCGACGGTCGTCATCGAGGACGTGGCAGTTAGCGACCGGCCAGGGCTCCCGGAACGGGTCCGCCGGCACGTCGTAGTAGAACACCGACTCGGCGTCCTGGGAGAGCCCGACGAGCTCCGGCTCCCCGTCGTCGTCGACGTCCGCGACGAGCAGGTCGTGGTACTTCTCGAAGGCGTCGGTGATGTGGTGCTGTCGCCACGGCTCCCGCGGGTCCGCGGGCTGTTCGTACCAGTAGAGGTCGGACTTGCCAAACCCCTGTCCGACGACGAAATCCAGCCGCCCGTTCCCGCTGATGTCCGCGAGGTCGCTCCCGACGCCGGGGTGTAGGTTGAACTCCGTGGCGAGAGCGTGGCGCTCCCAGCCGGGGTTCTCGTACCAGAACACGTTCGTCTCGAACCGGAGCGCGAGCCGACTCGCCGGACCGGCCATCGGCAGCTGGACCGCCGTCCCGGCGATGGGGACGGTCGGCTCCCCGCCCATCCCAACAACGATGACGTCGGGGCTGCCGTTGCCGGTCAGGTCCGTCGTCTGGAGGCTGTTGAGTTTGCTACAGGGCGGGTGGTCGTCGATGCGTTCGTGCGTAAAGTCCAGCGCGGTGTCGGCTCGCTCGGCTGCGTGCTCCATGCCGTTCGTTTCACGGTCGCTCGCCTTCGTTATATGAGCGCTAACCCACCTCGACCGGCGTCTGATACCGGAGAGCGTGTGATTCGAAGGCGTCGATCCCGTTTTCGATTGGGACCGAGGGCTCCGGCGGGTCGTCGTTTTCCAGGACGACCCACTCGGCCTCGGTCGCGGCCGCCGCCTGGATTGCCGCCGCCACGTCGACGTCGCCCGCGCCGATGGGTGCGGGTCGCTCCTCCGGGTCGGGACCCGGCGACGCCACAAACTCGTCTTTGACGTGGACGAGCGTCGACCGGTCGGCGGTCGCGTCCAGCACCGCGGTCGGGTCGAAGCCGGCGACCCGAACGTTGCCGACGTCCGGCTCGACGTGGACCGCGTCCGTCCGGTCGAGGAAGTACGCGAGCCCAGTCTCGGCGAACGCGTCCGCCGTCGGCGGCGACGTGACCCTATCGAGGAGGTGTTCGGCCGCGGTCCCGGCCATCCGTCGGCCCGTCGCTAGCGGCCCGGCGTCGCGCTGGTCGCCCGGCGGGGGAAGCGGGGTCGGATTGAAGACGCCGGACGCGATATCGAGGGGAGCCGGCGTCTCGACCCGCTGGAACTCGAAGCACTGGTTGTGGTAGTGAAGCGAGACGCCCGCCTCGGACAGCCGCGCCGCCCGCTCGTTGACATACTGCGCGAGACGCCGGACGCGAACTGGAGTCCGGAAGTGCGACGGCGACACGTGCGCGATAGCGACGGCGTCACAACCGAGTGCCCGGCACGTTTCGATGACCGCAGGGAGCCGGTGGGCGAGGTCGGCCAGCCGCACGTGTATCCCGACCGCTTCGAGCCCGGCGTCGGCCAGCTCCGTGAAGAGTTCGTCGGCGTCAGCCGTCGGCGGGCTGGCGAACTCGACTCCCTCGTAGCCGGCCTCGCGTATCCGGGACAGCAGGGCGGGACGCGGCGTCTCGGCCGCCCTGACCGAGTACAGCTGGAGCGCGGGTCGAACCATCGGTCACGGACTCACCGAACCCATACGCACAACGCCGTCCAGCGGCGGTATCAGTATACGGGCCCTAGAATCGCGGCAGCTACCGACGGGCCTAACGGTCACAGCCAGAAAACGGGGCCGAGCGGGTCAGGCTTCGACGGCGAGCCCGGCCTCGCGCAGCGCTTCGTCGGCGGCGGCGTCGTCGTGGACGACGCTGGCGACCGCGCGGGCTATCTGCTCCGGTTCCTCGTGCTGGAAGATGGACCGCCCCATGGAGATGCCCGAGGCGCCGGCGTCCATCGCCCCGCGGACCATCGAGAGGGTCTCCTCGTCGGTGCCTTTCGAGCCGCCGGCGATGACGACCGGCAGCGAGGTGGACTCGACGACGTGCTGGAAGCTCTCGGCGTCGCCGGTGTAGCCGGTCTTTACCACGTCGGCGCCGAGTTCCTCGGCGAGTCGAACGGCGTGGCCCACGGACTGGTTGTACGTCTCGTTGTCGGGGTCGATGTCCGGCCCGCGGGCGTAGGCCATCGCCAGCACTGGGAGGCCGTACTGGCTGGCTTCGGTCGTCAGTTCGGAGAGGTCCTCGATCTGGTCGGGTTCGTACTGGCTCCCGACGTTGATGTGGAAGGAGACGGCGTCGGCCCCGGCGCGGATGGCATCCTGGACGGTTCCGGTGACCCGTTTGTCCTGTTCGTCCGGGCCGATCGTCGTCGAGCCGTTGAGATGGGTTATAAAGCCAGCGTCGTTCTTGTTCGGGTGGACGCGGCCGGCGATACCGCGCTGGGTGAGAACCGAGTCGGCGCCGCCACGTGTCACCCCGTCGATCGTGGATTCGATGTCTTTCAGCCCTGTTACAGCCCCCATTGTGATGCCGTGGTCCATCGGGACAATGACGTATCGGCCGTCTGTCCCGATGCGTTCGAGTCGTGCGCGTTTGCCTGCAGTCATGTTATGGGAATCTGTGGCAAGAACGATTATGTGCGTTCCGGTTGCGGCCGTTCCTGTGCGCCCCGAAGGGCCCCCGTCTTTATCTCTCGGGCCAGCGCCTCCAGCCGGTCGGCGACCGCCTCGGTCGGGTCGCCGTTCTCCGCTCCCTCGGCGACGATATCGACCAGCGCGGAGCCGACGATGACGCCGTCGGCGCCCGCGGTGACGATGCGTTCGGCGTGGTCGCCGGTCTTGATGCCGAAGCCGACGGCTTTGGGCACGTCCCAGTCGGCGATACGGGCCAGGGACTCCTCGGTGGCGTCGTCGACGTCGTCGCGGGCGCCGGTGACGCCCAGGCGGGCCTGGACGTAGACGTAGCCCGACACCTGCTCGCGCATCCGTTCGAGCCGTTCCGGCGTGGTGGTCGGCGCGACGATGAAGACCAGGTCGAGGCCGAACTCGTCGCAGGCGTCCCGGAGCGGGCCGGCCTCCTCCGCCGGCAGGTCGGGCACGACAAAGCCCTCAATGCCCACCTCGGCTGCGTTCGCGACGAAGTCGCGGGGCCCCTCGCTGTCCCCGTACTGGTAGATGAGGTTGTAGTAGGTCATACAGACCAGCGGCACGTCTACGTCGAGGTCGGAGACGAACTCGAAGAACCGCTCGGGGGTCATCCCGGCCTCAAGCGAGCGGACGATGGCGTTCTGGATGGTCGTCCCCTCGGCGATAGGCTCGGAGAAAGGCAAGCCGAGTTCGATGGCGTCGGCCCCGCCCTCGGCCAGCGCCTCGACGTAGGCAAGCGAGTCCTCGTAGTTCGGGTCGCCCGCGGCGAGGTAGGGGACGAAGGCGGGTTCGTCGGCGAAGGCCGCTTCGAGCCCCATCAGAGGCCACCCCCGCCCATCCGCTGGAGGATGGACATATCGGGCGCGATATCCAGGTCGCGCTTGGTCGTCTCCTCGATGACGGTCTCTAGGTCCTTATCGCCCCGGCCCGAGACGTTGACGACGACGCTGTCGCCCAGGTCGTCGTGGTGTTTTTCGAGATAGCCGAACGCGTGGGCCGTCTCCAGCGCCGGGATGATACCCTCGTCCTGGGAGAGGCGGTGGAACGCCTCCAGCGCGAGGTCGTCGTCGACGTTGACCGGCTGCACCCGCCCCTCGTCGACGAGGTGGGCCAGTTCCGGCCCGACGCCGGCATAATCCAGCCCGGCCGAGACGGAGTGTGACTCCATGATCTGACCGTCGGAGTCCTGCAGCAGTTTGGTGCGAGCGCCGTGTAAGACGCCCTCGTCGCCGGTCGAGAGCGTCGCGGAGTTGGGGGCGACGCCCTCCTCCTCGTCGACCTGCAGCGAGGAGCCGCCGGCCTCGACGGCGTGTAGCGCCACCTCGCTGTCGTCCACGAATTCCGCAAAGGCGCCCATCGTGTTCGAGCCGCCGCCGGCACAGGCCACCACGTCGGTCGGGAGCCCGCCGGTCTTCTCGATGGCCTGCTCGCGGGCCTCCTCGGAGATGACGGCCTGGAAGTCCCGGACCATCTTCGGGAAGGGATGGGGGCCCACGACACTCCCGATGACGTAGTGGGTGTTCTCGACGGTGGTCGCCCACTCGCGCATCGTCTCGGAGATGGCCTCCTTGAGCGTGCCGCGGCCGACGGTCACCGGCACGACCTCGGAGCCGTTTATCTTCATCCGGAAGACGTTGGGCCGCTGGCGGGCGATGTCGGTCTCGCCCATGTATATCTCACAGGGCATATCCAGGTGGGCCGCGGCCATCGCCGTCGCGGTGCCGTGTTGCCCGGCGCCGGTCTCGGCGATGATGCGCTCTTTGCCCATGTATTTGGCGAGCAGGACCTGCCCGAGCGCGTTGTTGAGCTTGTGGGCTCCCCCATGCAAGAGGTCCTCGCGTTTCAGGTAGACGTCGGTGTCGTAGCGTGCCGAGAGCTGGTCGGCGTACTGCAGCGGCGTCGGCCGGCCGCCGAAATCGGCCAGCCGTGACCGGAACTCGTCCATGAAGCCGTCCTCGTTTTCGAGTACGTACCGCTCGTAGGCGTCGGCCAGCTCCTCGATGGCCGGCATCAGCGCCTCGGGGACGTACTGTCCGCCGTACTCGCCGAACTTGGGGTCGTGTGCGTCGTCAGTACTCATGTCTGTGTGTCCGTATCTGTCGCCGTCTCGGCTGCCGTCAGCCGCCGCGTGTTCTCGGTCACGTCCGAATCGCCGCCGTGGTCCATGATGGCCGAGCCGACCAGCAGGGCGTCGGCCCCGGCCGCGCGCATCCGGCGGACATCGTCCGGTGTGCCTATGCCGCTTTCCGCAATGAGCGTGACGGCTTCCGGCGCCGCCGTCGCCGCCTCGGGGAAGGTGTCCAGATCCACGTCCAGTTTCGCCAGGTCACGGTTGTTGACGCCGACGATGTCGGCCCCGGCCGCGACCGCGCGTTCGACCTCCTCGGCGGTGTGGGCCTCGACGAGTACCTGGAAGCCACGGTCGCGGGCCGCCGAAAGCAGGTCCGCCAGGGATTCAGTGCCCTCTTCCTCCAGAAACCGGACGATGAGGAGAATCACGTCGGCCTCGACCACGTCGAGCTGGGCCTCGTGGAGGACGAAGTCCTTCCGGAGGACCGGGACGTCGACGGCCTCCCGCACCGCGTCGAGCGTCTCGGCGGCGCCCCCGAAGTGGTCGGGCTCGGTCAGCACCGACAGCGCCGCTGCGCCGCCCGCGACCATCCGCTCGGCCAGTTCGACCGGGTCGTCGGTGCGCTCGCCGTCGGCGGTCGGGCTCGTCGGCTTGACCTCCGCGATGACCGGCACGCGGCCGTCGGCCTCGGCCCGCTCGAAGGCCGCCGGCAGCGAGCGCGCGTCGACGGTGACGCGTTCGCCCCCGCCGCCCCGTTCGCGGGCCGCCGCGAGTATCGACTGCACTTCCGGCGCCATTCGTCCGTTGGATCCCATTACTGGACACTAACGTACAGAAGTGTACATAAGTGTTGTCGTCCGGTGGGCCGGAACGGAGCTTTTTGCGGTCGGAGCGAGACGGGAGAGACGAATGGTCCCCGACCCACCGCCGCGGACGGCGATGCTGGCCGGCACGCTGGGGCTCGCCGGGCTGACGGGCTGGGCGGTGGCCGGCGGAGAGCCCCTCCCGCTGGTCGCCTTTCTCCTCACCGCGACCCTCACCGGGGCGGTCGGCGCCAGCGAGGTCGTCGCCGAGGTCGCCGCCTGGTACTACGTCCTCCAGAGCGCGGTACTCGGTCTGTTCGGCGTCGGGCTGGTACTGCTGGGCTACATCTCGCCGCTGGTCGTCGGGCTGACGGCCGCGTTCGCCCTCGCGGGAGTGGTCTTTGCCGTCAGATACAGCCGGTCGCGCCGGGCCGTCCCCCCGCCCGAGGAGAACGCCCCGTAGCCAATATTCAAGGCGCGGCAGGCCGATGCCCAGCCATGGCAACGCCAACCGGAGACGCCGGCATCTACGCCCGCGAATCGACCTATCTCGACCGGTTCGTCCAGTTCGGCGAGGCGGGCGACCGAATCATCTCCGTCTCGTTTCCGACCCAGCCCGACGCCGACAGCTCGGACGACCACCCGTTGCTTTCCCGCATCGAGGCGTACCTCGGCGGGGCCGAGGACGACTTCGAGGACGTGACCGTCGGGCTGACGGTGCCGACCGACCAGCGGAACGTGCTCGAAGCCGTCGACCAGATCCCCTACGGCGAGGAGGGGTCGGTCGAGCAGGTCGTGATGATGACACAGGGGCTCGGGTCGGACGAACAGGAGGACCGGAAACAGGTCCGTGAGGCGCTCGCGGCGAACCCCGCGCCGCTGCTGATTCCCGACCACCGCGTGCGTGACGGGCCAAGCGGCGCCCCGCCGGAGGTAGAACAGAAGCTCCGGTCGGTCGAGGGGCTCTAGAGGCTGGGCCGACCGACGCCCAGCCCCTCGTGGACCGTAAGCTCCAGGGCGTTGACGAGGTAGTGGGCGACGACGACGGCAAGCAGGCTGTTCGTGAGGACGAACAACACCCCGAGGGCCGCCCCGAGCGCGCCGGTGACGACGACGCCCACCCGGCCCTGGGCACCGTGGCCAAGCGCGAACGCCACCGAGGAAACGACGACCATCGCCCACGCGGGTACGCCGAGGCCGGCGACCGGGACGCCGATGGCGGCGGCCCGGAAGAGCAGCTCCTCGACGACGGCTATCGTCGGCAGGACGACCCCGAGGAGGACGACCCACCCCGCCGGCGAGTCCGGCGCGAGCAGCTCCCGCAGGGACTCGTCGACCCCGATACCGAAGCCGTCGGCGACCGCTGCGGCGAACTCGTTGCCCACCCAGAAGCCGACGCCGGCCGCCAGACCGACCCCGACGGCCGGCAACCCCGTCGAGAGGGGGTCCAACGTGACACCGAAGGCGGTGGGGGGTATCTCGAAGACAAAGGCACCGCCGAGCAGGAGCAACCCGAACAGTCCCTGCGTGAGCGCGACGTTGGCCAGCAGGGTACCCGTCGAGAGCGCGTCGGGGGTGTATCGCCCCTCGACGCGCCGGCGCCGTCGGGCGGCCCGTGGCGTCTCGAACCGAGGGTAGGTGTCGTCGGCCGGCGCCGCCGCCCGGAGCCGTTCGGGGCTGGCCGTGCTGGCGGTCACGCCGCTTCCCTCACCGGAGAGCGAGCGCTGGGAGAGCTTCGAAAGACCGAGCAAGGCGGTCAGTAGAAATCCCGTGAGGCCGACAAAGGCGGCCCACTGGGGCATCTATTGTGGGCTGGGACTGCCGCTGCCCTGGCGCCCGACCTCGTGTTCGAGGGCCTTGCCCGTGATGGACTTCAGCCGGTCGACCAGCGAGTCCTTCTCGGGCTCGCCGGCGAGTGCGACCTCGAGCACTTCCGAGATGTGTGACACCGGGACGATCTCGATTTGCTCCTCGTACTCCTCCTCGATCATCACGTCCTGGGTGTTGGCCTCGGGGATGATGACCGTGTCAAGCCCGGCTTTGGCGGCGGCCTCTATCTTGTGGGTGACGCCGCCGACCGGGAGCACGTCACCGCGGACCGACAGCGAGCCGGTCATGGCGATGTGCTGTTCGATGGGGACGTTCTCCAGGGCGCTGATGACGGCGGTCGCCACCGTGATGGAGGCGGAGTCGCCGTCGACACCGCCCTCGCCGGCCTGGACGAACTGGATGTGGACGTCCTTCTCGGAGATGTCCTCGTCGCTGAACTTCTTGATGATGGCCGAGACGTTTTGCACTGCTTCCTCCGCCATCTCCTTGAGCTGGCCGGTGGCGATAACCTGACCCGGCCCCTGCGAGGGCGTGACCTCGGCCATCACCGGGAGGACGATACCGCTGTCCTCGCCCATGACGGCCAGGCCGTTGACGCGGCCGACCACGTCGCCGTCGTTGACGGTGAGCTCGTAGTCCTTGCGCCGTTCGATGTAGTTGTCCGCGAGCTGTTGCTCGATGGACCGGGAGCGGCGCTTGGCCTGGAGCACGTCGGCGCGTTCGGTCCGCTCTCTGTCCTCGGCGCGGGCGATGTCGCCCGCGACCCGAACCAGTCCGCCGAGGTCGCGGAACTTCAGCGTGAGATGGCCCTTCCGGCCCGCGCGCCGGCGGGCTTCGAGGATGAGCTCCTCGACGGCCTCCTCGGTGAAGTGGGGCAGACGCCCGTCGTTTTCGACCTCCTGGGCGACAAAGCGGGCGTACTTCCGGCGCATCTCGGCGTCGTCCTCGATGGTGTCGTCCATGTACACCTCGTAGCCGTACCCCTTGATACGCGAGCGCAGGGCCGGGTGCATGTTCTCCATCGCGTCTAAGTTCCCCGCCGCGATCATGATGAAGTCCGTCGGGACCGGCTCCGTCTGGACCATCGCGCCCGAGGAGCGCTCGGACTGACCCGTGATGCCGAACTCGCCCTCCTGGATGGCCGTCATCAGCTTCTGCTGGGAGCGGATGTCGAGGGTGTTGATCTCGTCGACAAACAGCACGCCCTTGTTGGCCTTGTGGATGGCGCCGGGCTCGACGCGGTCATGAGAGGGCGTCTCCATCCCGCCGGACTGGAAGGGGTCGTGGCGGACGTCACCCAGCAGCGCGCCGGCGTGGGCGCCCGTGGCGTCCTCGAAGGGAGCGGTCTTCTGGCTGGCGTTGTTGACCAGCAGGTTCGGGATCATCGAGTCGCTGCCTCTGGAGCTGTAGCGGAAGGCGAGATAGATGACACCGGCAGCGAGAATCCCCAGCAGAATCTGCTGGGCGATGATAAGCGAGTAGCCGATGACGATGGCGATGATGATCCACATCAGGAAGGTCCGCATCTGGTTGCGCTTGCGGGCCTCCTCCTTGTGGGCCTCGACGATCTGTTCGCCCTTCCCGCCCGGCACCGTGCGGACCTTGGGCTCGTTGCCGTCGTCGGGGTTGTGATAGACCAGCACGTCCTGCAGTTCCTCGCGGGGCAGCAGCTGGCTCATCGCCTTCGCGAGCATGGACTTGCCCGTCCCGGGCGAGCCGATCATCATCACGTGTCGGCGCTGCTTTGCGGCCTTCTTGATCACGTCCCGTGCGTGGTCCTGTCCGATGACCTGGTCGACGAGGCGGTCGGGGACCTCGATGTCCTCGGTCGAGTCGATATCCAGCCCGCCAAGCAGTTGCTCTTCGGCGTCCTGGAACTCGGACCCACCCTCAATCTCGACGTCGCTGCCGAGAGTCGTGTCCGACGTTGCTCCGTCGTCCGGGGGTGGCGCCTCGCCCTCGGAGTCGGACGCGCCGTCGGTCAGCTCCTGACCATCGGCCGGCGTCTCCTCCTCGGGTTCGGTCGCCTCCCGGTCGGCGTCGGGAGCCGCGTCAGTGTCGGTGTTGTCGCTCATACAAACGTTGTTAACATCGGTTTGGAAGGCCTGTCCACTGATATACTTTCTCCCCGCGGGTGGCGTTGCCACACCCTCGTAACCGCCGGACAGCGGCGCGTCTGACGGGCGAGGTTTCACACCGGTCGGCGGCCCGTCGGGTTTATCAGACCGCCAGCCACACGTCACAGTATGCGCGGGTTCTACATCGGGCGGTTCCAGCCCTACCACGACGGGCATCACGCGATGGTCGGCCGCATCGCCGAAGAGGTCGACGAGCTGGTGTTGGGTATCGGGAGCGCCGACGACTCACACACGACACACGACCCTTTCACCGCGGGCGAACGCATCATGATGCTGACGAAGGCCGTCTCCGAGTTCGACCTCCGGACCTACGTGGTCCCCCTGGAGGACATCAACCGCAACGCCGTCTGGGTGAGCCACGTCGAAAGCATGTGTCCGGAGTTCGACGTGGCGTACTCGAACAACCCCCTCGTCGTCAGGCTGTTCGAGGAGAGCGGCATCGAGGTGCGCCAGTCGCCGATGTTCGACCGCGACCGGCTGGAGGGCAGCGAGATACGCGAGCGGATAGTCGCGGACCGCGCGTGGCGCGACCGCGTCCCGGACCCCGTCGTCGAGACCATCGAGGAGATAAACGGCGTCAAGCGGCTCCAGCACATCTCGGCGTCGGACTCGCTTGAGCGCTACACCGCCGAGGACGAGTCCATCGACGCAGTCGACATCGGTGAATGATAACGCTCGCCTCGGATTTCGGCTCGCCGTACCCGGCGGCGATGAAAGGCGTCATCTGCCGGCGGAGTGACGCCCGCCTCGTCGACATCGCCCACGACCTCCCCAGACAGGACGTGCGGGCGGCGGCGTTCTGGCTGACCCAGACGCTGCCGTACTTCCCGCCGGCGGTCCACTGCGTCGTCGTCGACCCCGGCGTCGGCACCGACCGGGCGGCGCTCGTCGTCCGCGTCGGCGACGACGCGCTCGTCGGCCCGGACAACGGCGTACTCCTCCCGACCGCCCGGGCGCTGGCGAGCGCGGCCGACGGGCCCATCGAGGTGTTCACCTGGGCCTACGACGACCCCGAGAGCTCGACGTTCCACGGTCGGGACGTGTTCGCGCCGGCCGCGGCGACCGTCCACGAGGCCGGCGTCGACGCCGTCGAGACGTTGGAGCGTGCGACACCGACCGACGACTACGCCGACCTGCGCTTTCCCGAGCCGACGGTCGACGCCGACCGCGCTCTCGGCGAGGTGCTGGTCGTCGACGATTTCGGCAACGCTATCACCAACGTTCCGGGCGACGTGTTGGCCGACCGGTTTGGGGGCAGCGTGACCGTCAACGGCGAGTCGGTCCCCGTCAGGCGGGCCTACGCCGAACTCGAAGCGGGCCAGCGCCTCGTCACCGTCGGGAGCCACGGCAACGTCGAACTCGCCGTCAACCGGGGGCGGGGCGACGGCGCCTTCGGCGTCGCGGCCGGCGACGGAATCGAGCTGCGCTGGTGACCGACTACCCGTTGAGGTCCATCCCGCTACAGTTCGGGAACTCGGGCTGTTCCGGGCAGTTCTCGCACTCGTCGAGTGCCGTCAACCCCTTGTAGGCGACGTAGGGGACCAGCATGGCCAGGAAGACGCCAAGCGCCGGGAGCCGGACGGCCGGGCGGAAGACGACCGGGTACACCAGACAGGCAAGCCCCGCCGCGAGGGCGACCTTCGTGACGACCCGCAGCGTGTGCTCGCTCGTCCGGTAGATGAGTTCGTACAGCAGCCGGCTCCCCCGGCGGTACAGCAGTTTGTACCCCACCATCGGGGCGATGGCGGCGGCGCCGACGGCGTAAAACGCCGCCACGTCGAGCGTCGCGACCGCCGGCACGGTCAGGTGAAGCAGGGACAGCACCAGCAAAGCGGCCAGCCCGACGGGATAGACGATGAAACAGCCCATACACAGCTCGGTGCCGCGCAACTCGAAGGTGTGGTGGGCGTAGTACGCACAGCTTGGATGGTGGGCGAGGACGAACCGGTCGACGTCGTCGAGCGCCCCAGCGATGCGTCCGCTGATGTCGGCCATCTAGAGGTCGGCGTTACAGTTCGGACAGGTGGAGGCGCTCATGTCGGCCGTCTCGCGACACTCCGGACAGACCTTCCGTTCTTCCTTGTTGGCGAAGTAGTAGTAGATGCCGACCGGGAGACACACCAGCAGGCCGATGACCAGCACGGCCATCTCTCCGGCGAACTCCTCTTTCGTTTCAGTAGTTTCCGCTGACATACTGGGTGGGCGTTCAGAGGGATCCTGTATAGTCTTTTCGACCAAGAAACAGAACCGGCCAGCGAACGGTCGCCGGATTTTTAGGCCGTCCGAAAACCGACAACCTTATGTGTTTTAGGTGCACCTAAAACAATGTATGCCGGCCGAACAGGTGTTCCCGTTGTCGTGTGCCGAGTCCGAGACGGTCCGAGATCAGCCTGCTCGCCGGACATCGGTCACACCGGATGCGATAGGGGGTGAGAATCGACGAGACTGACACTGTCTCGGCGGAGCCGTCGTCCGTCAGTCCGGCCGTCGCCGCTCCCAGCCGGCGCGGTCAGCGACACCGGAACGACGGTCCCCAAATGTCGGTGCCATCTGTTATCGCGGCGACGTACCGTGGGCATGGTCGTCGGTCACACCGACGCTGTCGCCGCACCACGAGTCAAACTCGTGTCTGTCCCTTCTTGTACTACGTCAGACAGCCGCCGGCTCGGCGCACAGTGTCCGGGGTCGGTCGGTTGACGAACGTACCCGCGTGTTTCGAGCGGCAAAAAAAGTCGGTACGAAACGGCTTACGAGGAGCTGATAACGTCGTCGATGCGGACGATCATCGTCGCGGCCTCGGTGGCCGAGTCGACCGCCTCGCGCTTGACCGCGGCGGGGTCGAGGATGCCGTAGTCGACGGGGTCGTCGACGACGCCCGTCTGGCCCTCGCTGATGACGCCGGCGATGCCCTCGCTCTCGTGGCGCGAGCGCAGGTCGACCAGGGCGTCGATGGCGTCGAGGCCGGTGTTCTCCGCGAGCGTGCGCGGGAGAACGTCGATGGCGTCGGCGAAGGCCTCGACGGCGAGCTGCTTGCGGCCCTCGATAGCGGCCGCGGAGTCACGGATGTGGTCGGCGGCGGCGATCTCGGTCGCGCCGGCACCGGGGACGACGCCGCCGGCATCGAGGGCGGCGATTGTCACGTCCAAGGCGTCGTTGAGCGCGCGCTCTATCTCGTCGACGACGTGCTCGGTCGAGCCCCGGGCGAAGACGGTGACCTTCTCCGCTGCCGCGCCGCCCTGAACGAACGTCACCTCGTCGTCGCCGTGTTTCTCGACGCCGATGGTCTCGGCGGAGCCGAGCGCGTCCTCGTCGAGGTCCTCGACGGAGCCGACGCGCTTGGCGCCGGTGGTCTCGACGATGTCTTTCGCGGTCGAGGAGCCGACGCTCTCGACGGCCAGCACGCCGGCCTTGGCGAGTTGGGAGGCGACGCGGTCCGCGATGTCGTCGGTGACAAAGACCACGTCGGCGCCCGACTCGACGACCGACTCGGCATAGCCCGAAAGCTCCTGCTCCTCGGCGTCGAGGGCGGCGTTGAGCTGGTCGACGTTGGTGACGTTGTACTGGGCGTCGACGTTGCTCTCCTTGACATCGAGTTCAGCGTCAAGCACCGCGATGTCCGCGTCCTCGACCGAGGTAGGCATGTTGTCGTGGACGGGCGTGTCGTCGATGATGACGCCCTCGACGAGTTCCGTCGCGGAGGTGGACGCGCCGGTCTGGGTGTGGACATCGATGTTGTCCCGCAGAACCCCGTTGTCGGTCTTGGCGTGGCGGACGGCCTCGACGACGACTTCGGCCAGGCGCCCGGCGTCGACGTCGCCGGTGCCCTTGCCGGTCATCGAGGACTCGGCGACCTCGACGAGCGTGTCGTCGTCGAGCTCGACGTCGAGCACTTCGGCCTCGATGGCCTCCTGTGCGAGGGCCGCGGCCTCGTGGTACCCCTCGACGATGGTCGTCGGATGGACGTCGTCGTCGAGCAGGTCCTCGGCCTTCGCGAGCAGTTCGCCGGCCAGTACGGACGCCGTGGTCGTCCCGTCGCCGACCTCGTCCTCCTGGGTCTGTGCGACCTCGACGATCATCTGTGCGGCGGGGTGTTCGATGTCCATCTCCGAGAGGATGGTCGCGCCGTCGTTCGTGATGACGACGTCGCCGCTGTCGGAGACGAGCATCTTGTCCATTCCCCGCGGGCCGAGCGTGGTCCGTACAGACTCGCTTACGGCCTTACCGGCAGAGATGTTCGACGACTGTGCGTCCTTCCCGTGTGTGCGCTGGGCGTCCTCGTCGAGAATGAAGAGGGGCTGGCCGCCCATGCGTCGCTGGCCAGATGACATAGCTGTGTAGCCTCACTTTATCCATCGCAAGCGGTTCTATATAAATATATCGGTCGAAGGCCCGTCCGACCGACGGACGGAAGCACGACGCGGGCGCCGGCGGGCCGGTGTCCGAGCCGACACGGCCCGATGATTTATTAGCCGCTTTACCCCATGTCAAGTAGATGCTGGAGCTGGAGCACGGCTTTCGGGTCGTCGACGTACACGCACGCGTGGAGCCGGACGAGGGGCGCCGGCCCCGGCCCGGCCTGGGCGACCCCGAGCAGCTCGAACGCGAGATGCACCAGGCCGGGGTGGTCCGTGCCGTCGTCTACCCCAGCGCCCGCGACGGTGACTATCTCAAGGCCAACAACGCCGTCGCGCGGATGTCGGTCGGCCGGCCGCTGGTGGCCTTTGCCCGCATCGACGGCGCTCGCGAGCCGGGCGGGGGCGCCGGCTCGCGGCTCCGGAGCCTCGCCGGCCGCGGAGGGGACCACACCACGCCGGAGGACATCGAGCAGTACGCCTACGACGACCGGTTCTACGGGTTCAAGCTCCACCCCGAGAAGGACGGCGTGCCGCCCGAACCCGTCCTCGAACAGTTGGCCGAGGTCGACCTGCCGGTGCTCGTCCACGGCGGCGAGGAGATGCCCCCCTCGGCCGTCGCCGACGAACTGCTGGGCCATGACATCCCCATCGTCCTCTCGCACTTCGGTGGCCACCCGCTACGGGTCCCGCTGATGGACGAGGCCGTCGACCTGCTTGACGACCACGACCGGCTCTATCTGGACACGAGCGTCGTCCGCTATCGGAACCCGCTGGAGCGGGCGATTCGGGAACATCCCGACCGGGTCCTCTTTGGCAGCGGTGCGCCACACACCCATCCGAACGTCGCGGTGATGGAGATTCTGACGCTGGACGTGCCCGAGGACGCGATGAAGAAAGTGTTCTCGAACAACGCGGGGCGGGTCGTCGAGCCGCTCGCCCCGCGGCAGTTCTAGTCCGACCGCCAGTCGTACACCGCGACGGCGCGGTCGGCCCGCATCGAGCGGCCGTTGGGGTTCTCGCCGCCCCGGTACCTCGCAAGCAGGCCGTCCGTACCGCCCGTCCCGGCGCCGCCGACGACGTCCCGCCCGGTCGAGAACCACTGCGACGGGGCGGTGTTGCCCCGGGCGACGCCTTTCAGGGCCTCGACGGCGTCGCTGCCGGCGTGGCTCAGCAGTCGTCGAACCACTGTCGGCCGCACCCCGTAGTTTTTCACCATGCGGTAGGCTAGCGACCGGTACTTCCAGTGCCAGTCCCGTTCCCGGATGCCGCCGTCGGCCTCGAACTCGCGGCGCACGCACATCCCGCTGTTCCACCCGACCGTGTAGTCCCGCTTGGCTAACCGGTGGGCTACGTCCCGGGAGCTCCCTATCTCCAGGTACTCGTCGAACCCGTCGAGTGCGTCGAGCGCCTCGCGCCGGAAGGCGACGTTGCCGGCGTTGAAGTACGTCACCTCGCGCCCGGCGATGGTCCGTGACTCCTTTGACTCGGTCGTCATCCCCGCGGTGAGTTGCTCGTGGGTCGGCCCCGTGACGACCGCGTTCGATTCGGTCCCCGCCCGGACGGCCTCGTGCCACCCGTCCTCGACGGAGAGGGTGTGACTCACGAGCGCCACGGTGTCGCCCGTCGCCCGGTCCAGCCCGGCGTTGCGGGCGACGGTGACAGAGCGGTCCGCGATCTCGACCAGCACGTCCACGTCCGACCGGTCCCGAACCATCCCGGTCGTGCCATCGGCAGACGGTCCGTTGACGACGATGACCTCGGCGTCGGGCGCCTGCTCGGCGAGTGCGTCCAGACAGCCGGCCAGCTCCTCCCGGCCGTTCAGTGTCGGGACCACTACCGATAGCTCCATAGTCCACGATTCGACTCCGGAGCCGCATAAAACTCGCGGGCTATGGCCGGCCGTGAGACGGGACAGCAGGGCGCTCGGGACAGTCAACGGCACAGACAGCTGTCTATGGCAGTGTGAACGCAGAAATCCACACCCAGCCCCGAGCCGCTACTGCGGCGAGACGTGCGTGTTCCAGTACGAGACCGAGGCGACCTTATCACCCAGCGGCGTCCCCCCGATAGCCGTATCGATAGAGCGGAACGAGGCGGCCAGTTCGTTGGGAATCTTCCGGTAGAAGCCGTAGGGGAGCACCCAGTCGTGGGACTCCTCGGCGAGTTCGAGGTCGGCGCCGTCAAGCAGGCGGTCTATCTCCCAGCGGGAGTACAGCCGCGACCCCATCGGGAGCGCCCAGTTGTACAGCGACCGCGTCGAGAAGCGGTTGAACGTATCGAAGAAGACCTGCTCTTTTGCGACCCGGCGCATCTCCGCGAGGAACGCGGCGGGGGTATCGGCCAGGTGGAAAAACCGCATCGCCAGCACGGTGTCGAAGTGGTTGTCCGGGAAGGGCAGTCGAGCGGCGTCGCCGCGCATGAACTCGACGTGGTCGTCGACGCCGGCCGCCTGGGCCTTCTCGCGGCCCTGCTGGAGCATCGGCCCGGAGATGTCCAGGCCGACGATGTCGGCGTCGCGTTCGGCGAGCATGACCGTGAACCGTCCGGTCCCGCAGGCGACCTCCAGTACGTTCTTGTCCTCGACCGGACCGATGGCGTCGAGCACCGCTTCCTTCTCGCGGCGGTCGATAAGCCGGCCGCCGCGTGAGAAACGCTTGGCCTCGTACTCTTCGGCCACGGTGTCGGTCTGGTACCACTCCTGCCCTTTCACGCACGAGTGTGCCCACCGGGGGAATAAAACGATACTGGAATCGCCGTTCGGCGAGCAAGTTGGACCACGCCACCACCGGGCGGGTAGAATTTCGCAACCCGGCTGTTGTATAAGGAGATATTAAACACACCATAGTATCTGTATTGTTTGGTCATGGATATAGCCAACTTTTACCACCTGTAGTGGATTGTCGTCCAGTATGAGTACGACCACCGAGGATGTGTCGGCTTCACCGTTCGCACAAGAGGACTTCCGGGAACGGCTCCGCGAACTGCCGCCGAGCGCCAAACTCGTCGCGAAAGTCCTGGAGGACGACGCCCCGCTCTCGCAGGGCCAACTCGCCGAGACGTCGCTGCTGCCCGACCGCACCGTCCGCTACGCGCTGAACCGACTGGAGGAGTCCGAGCTCGTCGACTCCCGGTACAGCTTCACCGACGCGCGAAAGCAGGTCTACTTCCTTACAGCGTAAGCCACCGGAGTTTTGAGCGTCGCCCGCGACCGGACAGCCGATGGACTGGCGCCGGATAGACGTTCCCGTCGAGTCGCGCGCACCGACCGGTGAGACCGCCGCGTATCTGAGTGCTGGCCCCGGCGCCGTCCTCGTCGACCCCGCAGGGCGGACAGCGGCCCTCGACGACGCCGTCGAGGCCGCCGATGTCGCCCACGTCGCCGTCACCCACCACCACCCGGACCACGTCGGCGCCGTCGCTGACTACGCTCGCGAAACGGGCGCGACCGTCTGGGCCCGTCGAGGGCGGACCGACGCGTTCGAAAGCGCCACCGGCATCGCACCGGACCGGACCTTCGCTGAGGGGACAGTGATTCCGGCCGGTGTGGAACGCGGCCCCACGAGCAGTCGACCAGCGGCCGACGGCGTCGAGGTACTGGATCTACCGGGCCACGCCCCGGAACACGTGGGCTTTGCCACCGACGCCGGCGTGGTCAGCGGCGACGTGGCCGTCGCCGAGGGGAGCGTGGTCGTCGGCGCCCCATCGGGCGACATGCGGGCCTACTGCTCGTCGCTGCGCCGGCTCCACGCCCGGAGTCCCGAGACGCTGTATCCCGGCCACGGACCGACTATCGAGGCGCCACGGACCGTTTGCCGGCGGCTGCTTGGCCATCGGCTCGACCGCGAGAAGCGCGTCCGCGAGGCCGTCGAGTCCGGCGCGAAGACGCCCGGGGAGATACTCGACCGAGCCTACGAGAAAGACCTGACCGGCGTCCGGGACCTCGCCCGCGCGACGGTTGTCGCTCACCTGGAGAAGCTCGCTGTCGAGAGCGCGGTTCAGTGGGACGGGAAACGGGCCGGACCCCGCGGCGGCCGGCCGTGACACACGCCTTTTGTCCGTCCGCGCCCAGTGACGGGTATGGACTCGCTCGAAACCGAACTCGACCGCGCCCGCGAACTGGACGTGGCCGAACTCGCGGACGCCATCGAGACCATCGGCTTCGAGTGTACCCGCTGTGGGGCCTGCTGCAAGAGCGAGGACGCGGGCTGTGGGGACGACACGGCTGCTGACGGCGACACTGGAGAGAGCGACGAGCCAGACCCCCACACCGCCACCGTCTTCCCCGACGAAATCCGGCGGCTGCAGGACGCCGGCGACTACGACTTCCGCGACGTGGCCCGGCCGATGCCGTACGGTCTGGAGGAGACGCCCGAGGGCACCCAGGGCGAGACCTTCGAGTGGGCGCTCCAGACCGACGCCTGTGGGGACTGTACGTTCTACGACGAGACCGACGGCGTCGGGGCCTGCACCGTCCACGGTGACCGGCCGCTCATCTGCAAGACGTACCCCTTTTCGGTCGCGCTCGGCGGGACGAGCCAGCCGATGGGCGAGGCGGTCGACACCGAGGGGATGGTCCGCGCACACGAGTGTGAGGGACTGGGCCGGGACATCTCCCGAGCGGACGCCGAGGAACTGGCCGCGGCGCTCAAGGAGCGAGCGATCAGAGAGCTGCGGGAGGCAATCGGCGTCAGAGAGAACTACGAGCCGACGGACGCCGACGGCGTGGTCGTCCACGACTCGGAGGGGCAAAAACGGCCCGACGGCAGCGAGCTCTAGATGTCCTCGTCGATTATCTCGCCGACCGCGAAGTTGGATTTGACCTCCGTCACTTCGATTTTGACGCGCTCGCCGATGTCGGCACCGGGAACGATGATGACGTAGCCCCGTTCGACGCGGGCGATACCGTCGCCCTGCTTGCCGATGTCCTCTATCTCGACGTAGCGGGTCTCGCCCGGTTCGACCGGAGGCTGGGGCTGGTCCGGCGGCGTCTCCGTGTCGGTGCTCTCGTCGGCCTCGCCGTCGATATCCGCGGAGATGAGAGCGACCCGGTATGTCCCGCCCGCCTCGATGGCACCCGTCTCGACCTCGCGCCGTGGCACCTCGACGATATACCGGTCGTCCTCGGCAGTCACGTCAGCACTGAACAGACACAGCAGTTCGTCCGAGATTTCCATAGTGATAGACCTCCACTTGCCATACGACCGGCCACGATTAAAGAACTGCCGGAGAAGGTGACCCGACGTTCGTACCGGTCCGGCCGCGTTTCCCCGCTGTACCAACCGGGGCCGAGCGGCCCTGATTGTCCCCGCTTACGAGGGCGGTAGGGAGAGCAAACCGCAAGACAGCGACCGGTTAACCCACCGTACCAAACCCCCTAAGGGAGTTTCGCTCGAACTACCGAGTACATGAGCGCAACTGCACAGGCGACCGACAGCCCGCTCTCGGAGAAACAGCGGCAAATCCTCGAGTACCTGCAGACAAACGCCGACGAGCAGACCTACTTCAAGTCGCGGCTCATCGGCGAGGAGCTCGGCCTCTCGGCCAAGGAAGTGGGGACGAACATGACCACCATCGCGGACGGGGACTACAGCGTCGACGTGGAGAAGTGGGGCTACTCCTCCTCGACGACGTGGATGGTCGAGGCCTAGGGGTCATACCGCAGCAGCGAATCGGCGTCGGCGGCAAGCTGTGCGGCGCCGTCGCCAAATGAGTCGGCGTACCGGATCAACAGGGTCAGGACGGTCTCGGGCTCGGCGACGGCGTAGCCGTCGTCCCGGGTGAGGAGCCCGGCCCCCTCCAGGTCCTTCGCGTGTTTGCTTATCGTGGGTCGGGACACCGAGAGCCGGGTCGCAAGTGCCGAGGCCGTCACCGATGGGTCCCTGAGGAGGGCGACGAGCATCCCGCGGGGGGTCGACCGCCGCAGGTAGCCAAGCGTTACCTGCTCGAACTCGCTGAACTGGTCGGCCGGGAAGTAGCGCCGGTAGTCGCCGTCTTTCCGGGAATCGACGGCGCCCTCGTTCTCCAGCCGGTGGAGGTGGTGCTGGGCCTCGCCGGTGCCCAGCTGGAGGTCGTCCCGGAGCTTCGAGAAGTGTGTCCCCGGGCGGGCCGAAACGTAGCCCGCGATTGCGTCGGGCGTGTCACTCTGGCTGTCGCCGCTGGCCAGGCCGACGAAGGGGCTGGCAGCGCCGAGGGCGGCAAAGCGGCGTAACGTGGCTCGCTTGTCCTCGTCGACCCCCTCGTCCCCGGTCATATATCTTACAGGATGGAGTTCTGCTATAAAACGGCTTCGGGTCCGTTTATTTACCAGTTTCGCTGTCGCCGTCCCCGGAGCCGCCGGTGTCGTCCGGACCGCCGGCGATGTCGGTCTCGCCGCCGACGCCGTCATCGATCTCGGCGTCCATCTGTTCGATCATGTCGTCGGCGTTGTCGACACCGGCGTCCTTGCCGCGTTTTATCTTCTGGGCCTCCTCTTCCATGGCCTCGACGTCGACCTCGGCCTCCTCGTCTATCTGGCCGAGTATCTCCTCGATGTCGTCGAGCCCGAGCATCTCGCGGGTCTCCTCGGTGAAGTCCAGCGCTTCGAGGGCGTGGCCGTTCTCCTTGACGTCCGACCCCTGGAGGTGCTTGCCGTAGCGACCCACCAGCGAGGTGAGTTCCTGGGGGAGCACGAAGGTGGTGGACTCGGACTGCCCCATCCCTTCCAGCGTCTCCATCCCCTTGTCGATGATGGCGCGCTCGCCCATCGACTCGGCGGATTTTGCCCGGAGGACCGTCGAGATAGCGTCACCCTGGGCTTCCAGAATCTGGCTCTGCTTTTCACCCTGGGCGCGGATGATGTTGGACTGCTTGTCACCCTCGGCGGTCTCGATGGCGGAGCGGCGTTCACCCTGGGCCTCCAGAATCATGGCGCGGCGTTTCCGCTCCGCGGAGGTCTGTTGCTCCATGGCCTGCTGGACGTCCTTCGAGGGGTTGACCTCGCGGACCTCGACTGACTCGACGCGGACCCCCCACTCGTCGGTGGGCTCGTCCAGTTCGCGGCGGATCCGCGAGTTTATCTCCTGGCGCTTGTTCAGCGTGTCGTCGAGTTCCATGTCACCCAGCACGGCACGGAGGGTCGTCTGGGCGAGGTTCGAGACGGCGCGCTCGTAGTTGTCGACTTCGAGGAACGCCTTCTTCGGGTCCATCACCTTGATGTAGACGACGGCGTCGGCGGTGACGGGCGAGTTGTCGCGGGTGATAGCTTCCTGACGGGGCACGTCGAGCGTCTGGGTCCGCATGTCAAAGCGGGTGACATCCGAGACGAAGGGGTAGATGAAGTGAATCCCCTGGTCGAGGATGCCGCGGTAGGTCCCCAGGACGGTGTAGGCACCTTTCTGGTACGGTCGGATGATAACGACACTGGAGTACGCTACAGCGATGGCCAACACCAGCAGCACCATCGTGACGAACACGAAGACGCTGCCGGCGAGGAAACCCTGTAGCGGTATGAGCGGGGCTGTCATGACAGGCGAAACTCCGGAGCGCCGAAATAAAAGCCTTCGGTGACTGTGTCACAAACTACCGATATTCAAGCCAAGCGGCTCACGCGGTGTCGGATTCGGTCTCGGCCTCAGGCGCCGGGCTCTCCTCGCGGTCCCGCTCTAACGCCCGGTCGATGTCGTCGTCGCTCGTCGCCGTCGCCTCGACCTTGAGGACGTTGCCGCCGCCGGGGTCGACGACCAGCACCTCGGTCCCCTCCTCGATGTCGCCGCTCACGCTGCGGGCCTCGTAGTAGGGGTTGAAGCCGCCGTCTTCCAGTTTGACCTGTCCCTCGCTCTTCGTGACCCGCTCGGTGACCGTGCCGAACTGGCCCTGGAGCGAACTCGACGAGAGCGACTGGCCCCGGCCGGGCGCCGAGAAGTCTATCTTCCGGTACCCCCACAGCGTGACCGCCGTCGTCATGAGGACGGCGGCCGCGAGGATGAGCGGCGCGAGAATCCCGAGGCCGGGCGGGATGAAGAAGCCGACCAGCCCGGCGACCAGCAAGGCGGCGCCAAGAACGAAGAAGTGTGCCCCGGGCGCGAACGCCTCGGCGACGATGAGTGCCGCGCCGGCCAGAAAGAGGACGGCCGATATCGTCGTACCGAACAGCGGTTCGAGCTGGGCGGGCACGAGAGCGAGCGGACCCACGGGAACGTGCATACCGCTGTTTAGGGTCGCTGACTGATTAAGTGTCGGGGGTGGTCCGGATGAGGACGCCGTAGCAGACGGCGGTCACGAGTCCAACAGCAGCGACGACGGCGACGGTCAACACCAGATTCAGCCCCACGACCGTATCCGCCAGCGCGAGTACCGTGAGACAGATACCCAGCGCCACGAACAGGGTGTTCTCCGGCGCGGGCGTCTGTGGCGTCACCTCGATGTCGGGGGCGAGAGAGCCCGCGACGGCCCCCTCGTCGTCCCCGTCGGAAGAGTCCCCGTCGGCCGCCGCCGACGGCTCGGCCTCCTCGATGACGTCGGCCGGTGTCGCGTTCTCGTACTCAGCGACGAACTTGTCCCCGTCGTCGCTTCCGTCGGCAGACATGGGCGTCGCTAGGACGGCGAGCTACAAAAAGGGACGGCGACTAGTCTTGGTAGTAGTTAGCCAGGAGAGCCGGAGCGTGACCAGCCAGAAAGCCCCCGAGCGCTCGGCCCTTTTCAGTCCACCCGTAGCCGGTTGGTCAAACAGCGCTGGGTGGGGCTATCTGGCACGCCACCGTTGCTGTCGGTGTAACAAAGACTGCGCCGACAGTTACTGCACCCGGGTCCCAAGCGGCGCGTCCTCGTGGGTGGTCAGCAGGTCGGCCTCGTCGCCGGCGGCAAGCACCATCCCGTTGGACTCGATACCGAAGATGGTCGCCTGCTCCATGTTGGCAAGGAGGATGACCCGCGTGCCGGGCAGGTCCTCGACGTCGTGCAGTTCGGCCAGGCCGGCGACGACCTGGCGGACCTCGTGGCCGATGTCGACTTCGAGTTTGAGGAGCTTGTCGGCGTCCTCGACGGGCTCGGCGGTGAGGATTTCGCCGACGCGCATGTCGACGCCCTCGAAGTCCTCGAACCCGATGCGGTCGGTCTCGAGCGGTTCGAGGTCGACATTGTCTTCCTCGGCCCCGTCGTCCGCTTCGGGCTCGCCGTCCCCGCTCGCGTCCTCAACGCGGCGCTGCAGCTCCGCGTTGAGCTCCTCGATGTGGTCGTCCTCGACCTGCTCGAACAGCTGGTTGGGCTCGTCGAAGGTCTCGGGCGGGGCCTCCAAGGCCGTCGAGAGGGAGACGTCGGCGACGGAGCCGGCCTCGCCGAGCTGGCCCCACAGCCGCTCGGCCTTGCCGGGCAACACCGGCTGCATGAGGACTGCGACGGCCTTTGCCAGCTGGACGCAGTCGCGGATGACCTGTGCGGCCTCGTCGGGCGAGTCCTCGACGAGGTGCCACGGCTCGGTCCGCTGGATGTACTCGTTGCCGTAGTCCGAGAGGTCGGTCGCGAGCGACGCGAGCGTGCGAACGTCGTACTCCCGCACCGCCGCCTCGAACTCGTCGAGTGTCTCCTCGATGCGGTCGCGGACGTCGTCGCTGACCTCGGCGTCGGGCGTGCCGTCGTAGTTGCGGTGGGCAAAGAGCAAGGCGCGGTTGATGAAGTTCCCGACGTTGCCGACGAGCTCGCCGTTGACCCGCTCGGCAAAGCGGTCCCAGGAGAAGTCCACGTCGGTTTCGAGCCCGGCGCCGGTGGCGATGTAGTAGCGGAACAGGTCGGGGTGGAAGCCGGCATCGAGATACTCGTCGGCCCACACCGCCCGATTGCGGGAGGTCGAGAGGGCCTTGCCGTCGATGCCGACGAAGCCGGTCGCCAGAATCGAGCGGGGCTCGTTGTAGCCGGCGCCCCGCAACATGGCCGGCCAGAAGACGGCGTGGTGCTGGATGATGTCCCGCCCGATGACGTGGACGATTTCGCCGCTCTCGTCGGTCCAGTCGTCGTCCCACTCGGTCCCGTGGCGGGTCTCGCCGTCGAACTTCCAGACCTGCTCCCAGTCGTACTCCTCTTTGCCGACGCGCTCGGAGTACTGCTTCGTCGAGGCGACGTACTCGATGGGGGCGTCGACCCAGACGTACAGCACGAGGTCCTCGCCGTCTCCATCTGCATCCGGATAGTCGATGCCCCAGTCCATATCGCGGGTGATACAGAGGTCCTGGAGCTCGCCGTCGACCCACTCGCGGGGCTGGTTCTTCGCGTTGTCGGTGCCCTCGATGCGGGAGAGGAACTCCTGGAGATACGCCTGGAAGTCCGAGAGTCGGAGGAACTTGTGTTCGCGGGTGCGGTACTCGGCGGGGTTGCCCGTCAGCGTCGAGACGGGCTCTTCGATTTCGCCGGGTTCGAGGTGGCGCTGACAACCCTCGTCGCACTCGTCGCCGCGGGCCTGTTCGCCACAGTAGGGGCAGGTCCCCTCGACGTAGCGGTCGGGCAGGGGCTGGTCTTCCTCGGTGTCCCAGGCGACCTCGATTTCCTTCTCGTGGACGTGGTCCTGGTCGACCCACGAGCGGACGAACTCCTGGGTGAGTTCGGTGTTGGTCTCGTCGTCGGTGTGGCCGTAGTTGTCGAACTCGACGTTGAACTGCGGGAACGTCTCGGCGTACGTCTCGTGGTAGTCGAGCGCGAACTCGCGTGGTTCGACCCCTTCTTCGGCGGCGTTGACGGCGACGGGCGTCCCGTGCATGTCGGACCCACAGACGAAGGCGGTCTGCTGGCCGATGCGTCGGAGCCCTCGCGAGAGGGCGTCGCCGGCGACGTACGTCCGGAGGTGCCCGACGTGTAAGTCGCCGTTGGCGTAGGGGAGCCCACAGGTGACCACCGCGGGGCGGTCCGTGGGAAAGTCGTCGTGGCTCATACCCGTTCTGTGCCACCGGCGGGTCAAAAGGAGGGCGGTTTGCCGTCGGGAACAGCAGCCGTTATACCGACTGTTGTTGCTGTGTCCCGGCACTCGTCCGACCGGGTCGGCGACAGGCGTCACCAGTTCGTATTAGGTCCCTGGACGGCGAGAGTGGGGACATGGGATTCAGCGAGGACCGAATCGACCCCGCGGCGTTCCTGGAGGACGTGGAGATGCGCATCGGCGAGGTCGCCGACGCGGAACCGTTCCCGGAAGCCCGCAAGGACGTGTACAAGCTGACCGTCGACTTCGGCGACCGGACGCTCCAGTCGGCGGCCGGGCTGACCGACGTGTACGACCGCGAGGAGCTCGTTGGCAGCCAGGTCGTCGCCGTCGTGAACCTGGGAACCGTGACCGTCGCCGGCTTCGAGAGCGAGTGTCTCGTCACCGGCGTCGACGGCGACGACGGCGTGGTCCACCTGACGACCGAGCGGGACGTGCCGCTGGGGACGCGGGTCTACTAGTCGCTGACAGCGCCGAGAGGCCAGTCTATAGCCGCGGGGACGCCACGGCGACCGCTCAACGCACCCTCGCGACCAGCCGCCGGTGGACCCGCCGCCAGTACAGCTCCGCGAGGAGCCAGGCAAGCGCCGCGCCGGCGAGCCCCAGCGCGACCAGCAGGTCGCCAAAGCGCATCCACCCGGGCGCGACATACAGCAGCCCGTTGACGAGCGGGCCGGTGACGAAGGCGACGACCCAGGCGAGTCCGGTCGTCTGCTCCCCGGTCGCCGAACCACCGCCGGTCCCGTTGGTCAGTGCCTGTCTGCTCCGTCCGTTCGCGCTCTCGTCGCCCGTTCCGAGGCGCTCGGCCTCGTAGGGGGTCGGGACGGAGATACTCCAGACGACATCGCCGTCCACGTCGACTTCGAGCACGCGGTCGCCCTGTGAGTCCGTCACCAGGGTGTGGCCGCTGGGGAGGCGGTCGGCATCGCGGGGCCAGCGGAGCTGGTCGTCACGCCACGTCCACGCCTGCCGCCACTGGCCGTCGACACGCTGGTACTCGACGACCCGGTTGTTCTCCGAGTCGGAGACGACGACGGCCGGGCCGCCCCGAGCTTCGGGGATGTAGTCGGGGTTGTGTTGCTCGTAGAGGATGCCGTAGGCGTCCTCGGCGCCGAGCGTCCAGTTGCGCTGGAGGCCGCTGCCGGGCTCGATGAAGACGACCCTGTCGTGGTTGCGGAGACTCGCCATGACGCGGCCGTCGTCCAGTATCTCCACGTCGTTGACGTGGGTCCAGTCGCCCGGCTGGCCGCCGCTTTCCTCGCGGTCGAAGGCCTCCTCGGCGCGCCACTCCCACTCGACGGCGCCGGTCGTGGTGTTGAGCGTGAACACGCGGTCTTCTGCGATGTCGGCCACGACGAGCCGGTCCTCGCTCAGGCGGTCCACGTCGTGCCAGATGTCCCACGCCGTCACCGCCGTGTGGATTCGCTCGGTCTCGCCCGTCGTGAGGTTGGCGCGTTCGATGACCACCTTCGCACAGCCGTCCTCGTACGAGCCGTTGTCCCGGGCCGCGAGCGCGTCGGGGCAGTCGTCGTACCTAGAGCCCGCGACGTAGAGGACGGTCCGGGACCCGGGCGGGTCCGGGTCCACGTCGAAGTAGTTCCCGTAGGTGTTGTTGTGATACAGCGTCCGGCCGTCGTCGGTGAAAGCGACGATGGCGGCGGTCCCGCTGTTGCCCCCGGGAGGGTCCGTCGTCACCACGGTGGCGTTCGGTCGCTCGGGCACGACCGCCTCGCGCTCGGACAGCGGCGCGTCGGTCTGGTTCGCCGCCGCGGCGGCGGCGTTCGGCGGCGTCTGGACCCAGGAGACGAGCAGCGCCACCGAGGCGGCGAGTACAACGACGGCCAGCCCGGCTCGAATCAGCGTCCGTCGTCGCATGCTATCGGCACTCCCCACAGTGGTCGGCGATACCGGCAACACAACGGTACATAGCAGGGCCCAGCAACGACTGCATATTAAACGTTGCCGGCGCGGTCCGCTACAACAGCGCCAGCGTCCCGCCGGCCAGCCCGAGCGTCACCAGCAGGCGACCCGCGCTGCCGAAGAAGGTCGCGGCGCCAAAGCGGGCATAGTCCTCCTCCAGGACGGTGAAGGCGTAGATAGATATCGTATCGGGGAAAAAGGGGACACACAGCGCCAGCGCGAGGCCGACGTAGCCGTACTTTCTCGCGATCTGGACGGTTTTCTTCTCGGACCACTCGATGACGTCGAACCGGGACTCCTTGATTCGGCGCACGAGCGGCCCGTACTCCTTTGCCTCCTGGCCGATGTGGAACGCAAAGAGGCTCCCCAGCGCCTTGCCGAGGGCGCTAAAGAGGATGATGGCGACGAGGTTCCCGTTCGTCGACAGCCCCAGTCGGAGCGACCCGGCCGGCACGAGAACGACCTCGCTTGGCAGAGGCAGGATGAAGGCGATAAGAAAGGAGTAGACGGCGATGATGCCCAGTCCCGTCGGCCCGGTCGCCGTACAGACGGCCTGTTCCAGGAGGGCGAGCGACCCGTCGGCGGTCCCACACTCACTGAGGAAGGCGACGGGCAACGGAAACGGGGGAGACAGACTCACACCACCCCCTAGCAAACAGCGGGTACTAAAGCTTGATATGTTCCCTCCGGAGCGGTACCGAGAGAGTCCGGTACGGCTGCAACGACGGCACAGTACCAGTCCAGGTCCGCCACGAACGACCGCAGCATCGACCGCGTCACGTGGGACAGCACCTTTTTCATCGTCGGGTCGCCGGGGCGACCGCTCCTCGAAAAACGTGCGCGAAAACGCGCGAATCGCGCTGCGATTCGCGTGAACCGCGCGCCAGCGGCGCGCGGATATCAGTACCAGTCCAGATCCGCCACGAACGACCGCAACATCGACCGCGTCACGTGGGGCATACAGACCACCCGCATCTCGCCGGCGCCGGTCTTGGAGACGCGCCAGCCCCGCTCGCGGAGTTCGTCGGTCATCGGCACGGAGAGGTCGGCGGCCACGAGCGGGAGTTCGGGGCCGACGACGTCGTGGCCCCGGCTGTCCAGCTGGTCGGCCAGCCACTCGGCGTTGTCCATCGAGCGCTCGTACTGCTCCCGGTAGCCCGCGGGCCAGAGCTCCTCCATCGCGGCGACGGCCGACGCGACGCCGGCGCCCGAGCGGGTCCCCGTCAGGGTGAGCTGGCTCGTCGATTCGAGATACGGCGTCTCGACGGCCAGTTCGTCAAGCAGCGTCTCCTCGCGGGCAAGCAGCCCGCCGGCGGGGACCGCGGCCTGGCCGACCTTGTGGGGGTCGATTGTCATCGTGTCGACGGCGGCGTGGCCGAAGTGCCAGTCGTGGTCGGTAAATGGGAGATAGAAGCCGCCCCAGGCGGCGTCGACGTGACAGAGCGCGTCGGCTCCGTGTGCGAGGTCGGCAATGGCCGGGACGGGGTCGACGAAGCCGTACTCCGTCGAGCCGGCGACGCCGACGACACAGACGGTGTCGTCGTCTATCAGTTCGGCCATCGCCGCGGTGTTTGCGCGATACTCGTCGGCGGGCGCGGTCCGGAGTTCGAGGTCCAGCACGTCAGCCGCCTTGGTAAATGAGAAGTGGGCGTGGACTGGCGCGACGACGTTGGGGTCGTCGGTGTCGGCCCGGTTGCGGGCGATGCGCAGCGCCTGGATGTTGGCCTCGGTACCGCCGGAGGCGATATAGCCGGCCGGGTCGGCCAGCCCCGTGAGGTCGCCCAGGGCGTCGACGGCCTCGCGTTCGAGGTCGGCGACGGTCTCGTAGGTCCCGGGGTCGCCGGGGTTGGTCGCCAGAAACCGCTCGGCCGCCTTGCGAGCCACCGGGTGAGGGGCGGTACACATAGACGAGAGCACCCGTTCGAACTCCTGTGGCTCGGCCCGCTGTAGCATTCCTGTGCCGAATGTAGAGGGCGACCGGTTTAGCCGTTGTGTTCGTTTCGGGCTCACCAGTTCGAGGGGCCGATTTTCTTGGTCGCTTTCGCCCGGAACCCGGTAGGGCCGACGAGAGACTCAAAGACCGTCTGGCGTTCAGTGTCGAGCGCGCCGCCGAACGAACCCACGCGCATCGTCCGGTAGGTCTCGAACCCCTTGTCGTTGGAGTAGAAATACACCGAACCGTGGAGCAGCCCGTGAACGCGGTCGTCCTTGCGGACCTCCCCGGCCGGTCTGTCGAACTTGACGAAGGCGACGTTCCCCCAGTTGACGACGGCCTCGCGCAGCCCGACGAGGAAGGCGACGATACGGCCCTGGGAGAGGCCAAACTCCCTGGCCCGGTCGAGGTCCGTCAGCGAGTCGATGACGACGATGTCGTCGGTGCCTCCGGCCACCCGCTCGGCGATGTCGTCCAGTAGCGCGCGGAACGTCTCGTCGTCCGGGTCGGCGGTCTCGGGTTCGTCCTCCTCGACCGGTTCGATGTCGCTGTCGGTGCGCCGGGCGTCGAACAGCGCCGGGGGCACCGGCAGCAGTTCCATGAACCGCTGGGAGAAGTCCGCGACGGTCATGTGGTCTGTCAGCGTCTCGAACTGATAACCGTCGAGGACGGCGTCAAGTTCGCTGTAGACGTGCTCTCGGTCCTGCGAGAGCGTGACGTAGGTGACTGACTCCGGGATGGCGTCGCTCCGGCGGGCGATGTGGCCGGGGACGAGGTCGGGGTCGTGCTTTGCGAGCATCAGCGTCGCGAGGCTGGTGTAGGTGAAGGCGTCGCCGCCGGCGTCCGAGGCCCCGGCGAGCAGAACCGAGCTCCCGGTCGGGATACCCCGGACGTTCCCGTCCAGCCCCGGAATGCCAAAGGGGATGTACGACACACCGCGGCTGATGCTCTTGGCGTCGGGTGTCGGTGACATAGCGGATTGAGAGGGGACCGGGTAAAAAGTGTAGCGTCGGGGAACAGCTGTCAAACGAGCTGGCACGCAGTGGTTTACAGTAGAATATAACTATTGTTCGGCAAAGTTTGAAGAGGCAGCCATCGGTACGCCGACACATGGCGTTTACACGCGAGGAGTCACTCGAACGGCTCAGAGAGACGGTATCGGACGGCGACCCCATCATCGGCGCGGGCGCGGGAACAGGCATGTCGGCGAAGTTCGCCGAGCGGGGCGGCGTCGACCTGCTCATCATCTACAACTCGGGGCGCTACCGGATGAACGGCCGCGGGTCGCTTGCCGGACTCCTGCCCTACGGCGACGCCAACGAGATCGTCGTCGAGATGGGCCACGAGGTCATCCCGGTCGTCGAGGACACGCCCGTCCTCGCCGGCGTCAACGGGACCGACCCGTTCCGGCAGATGGACGTGTTCATCGAGGACCTCAAGCGGCGGGGCTTTTCCGGCGTCCAGAACTTCCCCACGGTCGGGCTCATCGACGAGGACAGCTCCTTCCGGGCGAATCTAGAGGAGACGGGGATGGGCTACGACAAGGAGGTCGAGATGATTCAGGAGGCCGCCGAGCAGGACATGCTCACCTGCCCGTACGTCTTCACCGAGTCACAGGCCCGCGAGATGGCCGAGGTGGGCGCGGACATCATCGTCTCCCATATGGGCCTGACCACCTCCGGGGACATCGGCGCCGAGACGGCCCTGGACCTGGAGACGGCCGCCGAGCGCGTCCAGGCCCACCACGACGCCGCCAAGGCGGTAAACGAGGACGTCATGGTCATCTGCCACGGCGGCCCCATCGCCTGGCCCGACGACGCCGAGTACGTCCTGAACAACACGGAGGGCGTCGTCGGCTTCTTTGGGGCCTCCAGCATCGAGCGCCTGCCCACGGAGGAGGCCATCCAGAACCAGGCCCGCGAGTTCAAGGAGATAGAGTTCTGAGATGGCCGTCGTCATCGTCGGGACGCTCGACACGAAAGGCGAGGAGATAGCGTTCGCCAGGAGCGTCATCGAGTCCCAGGGCGTCGACACCCACCTCGTCGACGTGGGCGTGATGGGCGACCCCGAAATCGAGCCCGACACCGGCGCCGCCGAGGTGGCCGAGGCCGGCGGCACGAGTCTGGAGCAGCTCCGCGAGGACGGCGACCGCGGCGCGGCGATGGAGGCCATGGGCGAGGGCGCGGCCGCCGTGGCCGAACGGCTCCACGAGGAAGGGGTCCTCGACGGCGTGCTCGGACTGGGCGGCTCCGGGAACACCTCAATCGCGACGGCGGCGATGCGGGCGCTCCCCGTGGGGGTACCCAAGTTCATGGTGTCGACGGTGGCCTCGGGCGACACCGAGCCCTACGTCGGCTCGCGCGACATCGCCATGCTGTACTCGGTGGCGGACATCGAGGGGCTGAATCAGCTCTCCCGCCGGGTCATCAGCAACGCCGCGCTGGGGATAGTCGGGATGGTCGAAAACGAGCCCGACGTGGAGGTGCCCGACCGACCGACCGTCGCGCTGACGATGTTCGGCGTCACCACCCCCTGCGTCCAGCGCGCCCGCGAGGTGCTCGAAGAGAAGGGGTACGAGACCATCGTCTTCCACGCGACCGGCACTGGCGGGCGGGCGATGGAAGCACTCGTCGAGGAGGGGCTCGTCGACGGCGTGCTGGACGTGACGACGACCGAGTGGGCCGACGAACTCGTCGGCGGGAACCTAAACGCCGGCCCCCATCGTTTGGAAGCGGCCGGCGAGGCGGGCATCCCGCAGGTCGTCTCGACCGGCGCGCTGGACATGGTGAACTTCGGGCCCCGAGAGTCGATCCCCGAGGAGTTCGAGGGCCGCCACTTCCACGTCCACAACCCGCAGGTGACGCTGATGCGGACCACACCCGAGGAAAACGCCGAACTCGGCGAGATACTCGCCGGGAAGCTCAACGGCGCGACCGGTCCGACCGCGATGGTGCTCCCGCTGGGCGGCGTCTCGATGCTCGACGTCGAGGGCGAGGATTTCCACGACCCCGAGGCCGACGCGGCGCTGTTTGACGCGCTGCGGGCGAATCTCGACGACGGCGTGGAACTCATAGAGCGCGAGGAAGACATCAACGACGAGGCGTTCGCGGCGGCGCTCGCCGAGAAGTTCGACGAGTACATGCGCGAGGCCGGGGCCGGTCCCGAGGCGTAGTCAGGGAAACCCGCTATCGAGGGGGTGACACCCACCCGTGGGGCCGTGGGAGCCTCGGTAAAACGCGGGGCCGACATCCCGGCTGTGAAATAGCTCACTGCGTCGAGCGGGTATAACACGATAGACTATTATGATATCGGCCGGAGGTGTATTGCGATGAAAGCAGTCCAGTTCGACACGCACGGCGACAGAGACGTGCTCACTTACGGCGAGTTCCCCGACCCGGACTGTGGCCCCCGAGAGGTGCTGGTCGACGTCAAGGCGGCCTCGCTGAACCACCTCGACATCCACACGCGGCGCGGCCTGCCGGGACTGGACCTCGAACTGCCACATATCCCGGGGAGCGACGCGGCCGGGGTCGTCACGGAAGTCGGCCACGAGGTCACGCGGCTCGAACCCGGTGACCGCGTCGCGCTGCTGGCCGGCACGAGCGGCGGCGACGACGAGTTCAGCCGCAAAGGAGACCCGACGCTCGCGCCAGACTTCCACATCATCGGCGAACACGTCAGAGGAGTCCACAGCGAACTCGCCGCGGTTCCCGAGGCGAACCTCACGCCCGTCCCGGAGGGGGTCGACTGGGAGACGGCCGCCGCCGCGCCGCTCGTCTTCCAGACCGCCTGGCGGATGCTCCGTGACCGCGGCGAGTTACAGGTCGGCGAGTCGGTGCTCGTGCTCGGGGCGTCGGGCGGGGTCGGCCACGCGGCGGTACAGGTGGCCGCCGAGGCCGGCGCGGAGGTGTTCGCGACGGCGAGTACCGACGAGAAACTCACCTACGCGGCGGAACTGGGCGCCGACCACACCATCAACTACGAGGAAGACGACTTCGCGAGCGAAGTCCGGTCGCTGACCGGCGGCCGCGGCGTCGACATGGTTGTCGACCACATCGGCGCACAGACCTGGCAGGACTCGCTCAAGAGCCTCGTGAAGGGCGGCCGCGTCGTCACCTGCGGGGCGACGACCGGCGGAACGCCGGAGACGGACATCAACCGCATCTTCTGGAACCAGCTCCAGGTCATCGGCTCGACGATGGCGACCCACGGACAGGCGGAGGAGGCACTCGACCTGGTGTGGGACGGGACCTTCGAGCCGCGCATCCGCGAGACGCTCCCGATGAGCGAGATATCCGAGGCACACCGGCTCATCGAGGAACGGGAGGGGTTCGGAAAGGTCGTCGTCGTGCCCGACAGCGAGCTGTAGCCGGGCGACCGAACGCGGCTGACGCGAACGCCGCGTCGACGGCGGCAGACCCGCTTCAGCGCACGGACTCGAGCAGTAGCCGCTGTTCGACCCGCTTGACCTCGTGTTGGACGTCCCGGACTGCGTCGATGTTCGCCGAGATGGAGCTGACGCCCTCGTCGACGAGGAACTGCACCATCTCGGGTTTCGAGGCCGCCTGTCCGCAGATGCTCGTCGCCACGCCGTGCTCGCGACAGGTCGCGATGACCCGCCCCATCAGGTCGAGGACGGCGGGGTGGAGCTCGTCGAAGCGGTCCGCGACGTTGCCGTTGTTGCGGTCGACCGCGAGCGTGTACTGCGTGAGGTCGTTCGTCCCGAAGGAGGCGAAGTCGATGCCCGCCTCGCAGAGTTTCTCGATACCGAGCGCGCTCGCGGGCGTCTCGACCATCACGCCCCAGTCCCGTTTCTCGGGGTCGATACCCGCCTCCTGCATCAGCGACTTCGCCCGCAACACGTCCTCGGCGTCCGTGACGAGCGGGAGCATTAGCTCGACGTTGTCGTAGCCCAGTTCGTACAGCCGGGCGAACGCGCGCAGTTCGAGTTCGAACTCCTCCGGCCGGTCCAGCGACCGCCGGACGCCGCGGTAGCCGAGCATCGGGTTGTGTTCGGCGGGCTCGTCCTCGCCGCCCTGGAGCTGGCGGAACTCGTCGGAGGGGGCATCGAGCGTGCGGACCCGCACCGGCCGCGGGTAGAAGGCCTCGGCCACGCCCCGGACCCCCTCGACGATCTCGTCGACGTAGGCCCGCTCGCCGTGGTCCTCGACGTAGCGGGCCGGTGTCTTGTCCGTCGAGAGTATCATGTGCTCGATGCGCAACAGGCCGACGCCGTCGGCGCCGGTCGCCGCGGCCCGCTCGGCCGCCTCGGGGATGGAGACGTTTACCTTCACCTCGGTGCCGGTCATCGGCTTGACCGGCGAAGGCTGTTGGTCCGTCGGCGCACGCGCGTCCGCCGACGGCGCAGCCGCCGTGCCGTCGCCCGACTCGTCGGTCGCCCCCTCGCGCTTGCCGACCTGGACGGTGCCCATGTCGCCGTCGATGGTGACGGGCTGGCCGTCCCGGAGCCGGTCGGTGGCGTCGTCGGTGCCGACCACAGCGGGGACACCGAGCTCGCGGGAGACGATAGCGGCGTGGCTCGTCATCCCGCCCTGGTCGGTGACCAGCCCCGCCGCGCGCTTCATCGCCGGCACCATGTCGGGCGTGGTCATCTCCGTGACGATGATATCACCCTGCTCGACCTTGTCGAGGTTGTCCAGCTTGTGGACGACGCGGACGGCCCCGGTCGCTTTGCCGGGACTGGAGCCGATACCCGAGAGGCGAACGTCCTCGCTCTGGTCCGCCATCGCGCCGCCGTCGGCCGACGCACCGCTGCCCGCGGCCTCGACCGGGTCGTCGATGGTCGTGATGGGGCGGGACTGCAACAGGTACAGCTCCCCGTCGTAGATGGCCCACTCCACGTCCTGCGGGGAGCCGTAGTGGGCTTCGACCCGCTCGCCCAGTTCGAGTAACCGGGCGAGTTCGCCCTCGTCGAGGACCTGCGCGTCGCGTTTCTCGTCGGGGACCGACCGCTCGACCGTCTGCCCATCCTCGCCGCGGACACACATCACCCGCTTCTCGGCGACGGTCACCTTAGTCACCTCGCCGCTCTCGCGGTCGAGGACGTAGTTGTCGGGCGAAACGGTGCCAGAGACGACGGCCTCGCCCAGCCCCCAGGCGGCCTCGACGATGGCCGTTGGCTCGCCGGTCGAAGGGTGACTGGTAAAGAGGACGCCCGACTTCTCGGCGTCGACCATCTCCTGGACGACGACGGCGATGTCGACGGCGTCGTGGGCGAAGCCCTGTTCGTTGCGGTAGTAGATGGCCCGCTGGGTGAAAAGCGACGCCCAGCACTCCTTGACCCGGTCGAGCAGGTCCGCGCGCTCGACGTTCAGATAGGTGTCCTGCTGGCCGGCAAAGGAGGCATCGGGGAGGTCCTCCGCCGTCGCCGAGGAGCGAACGGCGACGGGGCCGTCCCCCATCTCGTCGTACGCCGAGAGCACGTCCTCGCGTACCGCTGTCGGGACCTCGGTTTCGAGAATCAGCTCCTGGGCGCGCTCGGCCGCCCCCGCGAGTGCCGCCGAGTCGTCGCTGTCGACATCGACCGCGTCGAACAGCGCCGCCTCGATGCCGGTGTCCTCGATGAACGCCCGGTACGTCCCAGCTGAGACGACAAACGCCGACGGGACCGGCAGCCCAGCGCCGGCCAGTTCTCCCAGGGATGCTGCCTTGCCGCCGACCCGGTCGAGGTCGTCGGCACCGATCTCCGCGAGCCACAGTGTGTGCATGGACTCGTGTGTTCTTTAATGAACGTCTATTATGTTCCTTGCGGTCTACCGGCCAGTAGAGAGCGGCTAGACCTCGATGATGTCGTCGTCGCTGTCGGCCTCGGGGACGGTCATCGACCCGTCCATCGTGGTGACTGCCCGCCCGCCGACCCACGCCTCCAGCCCGTCGGTGTCAACGCTGACCGTCCCGGGCCTGTCGAGGAAGTGGCCCCCCTCGACGACCACCTGCTCGATGGTGTCGTCGAGTGCGCCCTCGCGGCGGACGTAGGCCCCACACGCCCCGGCGGCGGCGCCGGTGACGGGCACCTCGCCGACGCCGCGGCCCGGCGCAAACCCCCGGCCGTGCAGCGTCGCCTCGCCGGCGATGGTGTCGAAGGTGAAGGCATAGAGGCCGACGGCGTCGACGCGGTCACACAGCGCCCGGATGGCCGGCAGGTCGGCGTCGATTCGGCTGACGTGTTCGAAGTAGTTGACCGGGACCAGCAGCCACGGCTCACCGGTGTCGGCGACGGCCATGGGCATATCGGCGCCCACGTCCCGCAGCGTCGCCACGTCGATACCCAGCGCGTCGGCCACCTCGTCGTGGTCGAGCGAGACCGCCCGGATGTCGGCCTCGCCCTGTTCGACCCACACCGTCCCGTCCGGCTTGACCTCCACGTCGCGGGTCCGCCCGACGGTCGCCATCGCGGACTCGCCCGCGTCGAGGTCCCCCCGCTCGAACAGTGCGCCGTAGGCGGCGACAGCCGCGTCGTCGCTCCGGTCCAGCTCCCCGGTCGGCCCGAAAAAGCGGAGCCGCCGGTCGGCCCGGTCGCTCTCGAAGACAAAGGCCGTCGCGCTTGCGCCCAGCTCCCCCGCGATGGCCGCCATCTGGTCGTCGCTCAGTCCGTCGGCGTCCAGCACGACCCCCGCCGGGGTCCCCGCCATCGGCTCCGCGGTGAAGGCGTCGACGAGCAACACGTCCCGTGTGTCCATGCCCCCCTGTTGTGCCAGCCCCCGGATAACAGTTGCTGGAGCGAGGGGTCACGCCGGGACACGTGGCCCCGCACCCGGCGGCCGTCGTGAAACCGTTAAGCCCCCACGCCCGTCTGTCCAGATATGGGCGAGTTACCGGCGGAGTTCTCGTGTACCGTCACGAACTGGGAGTATATCTACGACCTCTGTCGCGACGTGGCCGACGAGGTGAAAGCGGCCGAGTTCGAACCCGACGTGGTCGTCGCGCTGGCCCGCGGCGGCTGGTTTGCCGGCCGGTGTCTCTGTGACTTCCTGGGCCTCGACGACCTCGCGAGCCTGAAGATAGAACACTACGTCGGCACCGCACAGCAGAGCGACGAACCCGAGATTCGCTACCCGCTTGCCGACGGCGCGGTCGAGGGCAAGGACGTGCTCGTCGTCGACGACATCGCCGACACGGGCCAGTCACTCCAGACCGCGGCCGACTGCGTCGCCGACCGCAACCCGGCGAGCGTGCGGACGGCGACGCTGCAGTTGCTCGACACCAGCGACCACGAGCCGGCGTTCGTCGGCGAACGGCTGGAGGAGTGGACGTGGGTGGTCTACCCGTGGAACTTCATCGAGGACATGACGGAACTCGTCGCCGGCGTCATGGCCGAAAGCGACAACCAGGTCCACTCCACGGCCGACATCCGGTCGCTCCTGCGGTCACACCACGACCTAGACCCCACGGCACTGGAGATAGCACAGCCAGACCGGCTCGGGGAGGTCATGGCCGAGATGGTCCGCCGGGAGCAAGCGGTGTCGACCGACGGCGGCTGGCGTCTCGCTGACTGAAACGCCAGCGGCCGACGGCGGCTGGCGCCTCGTCGGCCGAGACGGGTAGTGCCGTCTGCCAGCCCCGCTCAGTCCCGCTCGTCCGAGACATCGGGTCGTTCGCCGTGGAGGTCGAACCACTCCCGCAGCGGGGCGCGAATCCCGTCGACAGTGACGGTGACATCGCCGTTGAACCGCCACCTCGCACGCGGGGAGTCCTCGCCGAAGTAGATGGGGATGTCGACTTCGAGGTCCTCGACCGCGACGTCGAGGGAGTCCTCGCGGTCGACCGTCTCGTCGAGCAGCCGTTCGACGGCGGCCTGCAGTTCGTCGATGTCCGGTTCCGGCATCCCCGTGTGCTGGCTCATACAGTCGGCTACTGGCTCCACCTATCTCTTTGTTTCCCCGACCCGCGGAGTCTTCACGCCCGAGGCCGTCGGGCCGGGTATGGAAACACACGCGGGCCGGTTCCGGGTGTACCGCGTCGTCGAGTCGGTGCCACACATCAACTTATTCGACACCGAGGGGACGCGCCTCTACACCGCCTACCAGTCGGGCTACGGCGACCGGCAGGAAGACATCGACGCGCTCCGGACGGGCGACCTCGGCGAGGCGACGCTGGGGGGCGACCCGGACGACCCCGACGAGGCGTGGTCCATCCAGTCGGTCGAGCGCGTCGGCGGGGTTCGGATGGCCTTCGCCGTCGATGCCGACCCCCCGGCCGTCGCCGAGGAGCTGTGGACCGAGGGCCAGGAGCGACCGTCGACGACCGCACTAGAGTCAGACGGCAAGCCCGTCGCCGAGGTCGCCGTCCAGCCCCGGGCGCCGCTGCCGGGCGGCGCGTTCGTCCCCAGCGTCCTCACCGGGCTGGTCCCCATGGAGGACCGACTGACCGAGCTCCAGTCGACCGGCGAGGCGGTGACCGACGCGCTGTTTGTCGACCCGGACCCGCCGGACGCCGACCGCTACTCGCGCCCGTTCGGTGCCGTCGTCTTCTTCAGCGCCGCCGGACGGGAGCTGCGCGACGAGTTCTACGCGGCCTACGGCGTCGCCCCCGACGCCGACAGCCGCCCGGAGTACGACCCGTATGGCATCTAGAGCGGGGCAGTCTTAGACGGCGACGACGATGGGCACCGGGACGAAACAGAGCGCCCCCAACACGAGCGTCAGGACGCCCAGCGCCCGGCGGCGGGGTCCAAGCGGCGTCTCGACGAGCGGTGTGGCCGTGCCCGCACGCGAGAAGACCAGCGCGATGACACCCCAAAAGCCCCACAGCGGGGCGCCCCGGCCACCTTCGAAGGCGACGAGATAGCCCGCCAGCCCGAAGAGGCCGAGCGGCACAACGAGCTGGACCGCGTCCATTCGCTCGCCGACCAGCGAGCGGCTGATGTGGGCCCCGTCCAGTTGCCCGACCGGGATGAGGTTGAGGAAGGTGACGAAGGCACCGACCCAGCCGCCGATGACCACCGGGTTTGGCAGCAGGTTCGGGTCGCTGTAGGACAGCGACTCCCCCAGCAGGGCGGCGATACCCTGTATCAGCGGGGGATACCCCAACTCGATACGTGAGATGAGCCCGCCGGCGACGTAGATGGGGTCAAGCGTCACCCCGACGGCCGTGACGGCGACGGTCGCGACCAGCCCCGCGAGCGGCCCGGCGACCCCGATGTCGAACAGCGCCCGCCGGTCGGGGATGTTGTCCTGCATCCTGATGACCGCCCCCAGCGTGCCGATGACGTTGAACGGCAGCGGGATGAAGTAGGGCAGGCTGGCCTGGACCTCGTGGTACCGCGAGAGCGCGTAGTGGCCGAACTCGTGGACCGCGAGAATGCCCATGACGGCGGCCGCGAAGGGCCACGCCCGCCAGAGTACGGCGGGCTCTTCGACCACCGAGAGCCCGTACCACCGCGTCCCCGCGTACAGCGTCGAGAGCAGCGTCGCCGCCGCGAGGGCGACGTTGCGCCACGGGACGCCGTCGACGCCCAGCGACCGCTCGGTCGCTACCAGCACGTGGCCGCCGGACTCGCTTTGCAGGCGCACGCGGTAGCCGTGCTGTCGGAAGGTCGGGCCGACCTGCCGGATGACCTGTGCGGCGTCGGTCACCGGGTCGCCGTAGTACCGGATACCCCCCTCCGTGAGGTCGATATCGCGGACGCTGAAGACGTCGGCGAGGCGCTCGGGACCCGGCGGTGACTGAGCCGACTCCTGACCCATCATCGACATGTACGGCGTCGAGCGTTTTGAACCTGTTTGCGGACCGGGGGGCTAGTCCGCGACGGCTTCCCCGGAGCCGGTGGCGGCATTGGGGTCCTGGATCCAGAGGTCGCCAAAGAGGTCGTCCTGCTGGAGGACGACACGGCCCCGGTGGGCCAGAAACAGCAGACCGAGGAACGTCTCGACCCGCGAGCCGCCGGCGCGCTCGATCTCGCGGTAGAGTACCTCCTCGCGGCCCTTGTCGTACTGCTCCCGGACCGCGGCGTAGACGTCCTCGATGATGTCGTCGATCTGCTCGCCGTGGGCGGTGCCGGTCACGTCCTCGGCGGAGGGTTCCTCGTCCAGGCGCATGTCGTCGGCGCCACGGTAGTCGAGTTCCTGGGTCCCCCGCTGGAACCCCTTCGGCGAGCCGCTGGTGTCGTACTCGCGGGACTCCTTCCACCAGTTGTCCCGCTCGGCCTCCCGCAGGTCCCGGACGAGTTCATCGAGCGTCTGTGGCATCCCGCGGGCCCGACGCCGTTCGAGCCGGCGGTCCATCTCCGACTCCAGGGCCGCAAAGGGGTCGGGCTCCTCGATCGGGTCGTCGCCGGACATCGCCCGCTCCCAGGGCTCGACGGCCTCCTCCTCGGGCTCGTCGGTCCCGAGCATCGCGTCGCTTTTCATCCGAATCAGGACGGAGGCGTAAAACAGCGCCCGGCCCGAGGTGCGCAGGTCGCTCCCGTCGATGGCGTCTAAGAACTTGTCGGTCACCTGCACCACGTCGATGTCCCACGGGTCTATCTCGCCGTCGTCGGCCAGCTGGACCAGCACTTCGACGGGTTCGGGAGCGTCGTCGCCGTCGCTCCCGTGGGGTTCGGGTGCGTCGTCGTCCGTATCCGGGGCACCCTCGCCGGCCCCGGGCGCGTCGGCGACCGCCGCCCCGTCGTCGACGGTCGGCTCGCCGGTGAGCAGGTCCGCGTCGGACCCCTCGCCGGGCGGTTCGCGGTCCTCGTGGCCCGTGATGTCGAGTGGGATATCGTCGGTCATAGTGTCCTCTCAGTCGTCTGCGACAATTTCGTCCTCCTCCTCGCCGTCCCCGGAGAGGTCGATACCGGTCACGGCCGAGACGTTGTCGCCCTGCATCATCACGCCGATGGCCCGCTCGGACCGTTCCAGCATGGCCGAGCGGTGCGAGACGACGACGAACTGGGCGTCGCCGGCGAGTTCGTCGACGAGTTCGCCCACGAGGTCGGCATTTTTCGCGTCGAGGAAGGCGTCGACCTCGTCTAAGGCGTAGAACGGCGCCGGGTTGTGCCGCTGGATGGCGAAGATGAACGCGAGCGCCGTCAGTGACTTCTCGCCGCCTGACATCGCCGCCAGCCGCTGAATCGGTTTGTCGCCCGGCTGGGCCTTCATCGTCAGGCCGCCCTCGAAGGGGTCGTCCTCGTCCTCCAGGTGGAGGTGGCCGGTGCCGTTCGACAGGCGCTCGAAGATGTCCTGGAACTGCTCGTTTATCTCGTCGAACGACTCCATGAAGGTCGCCTTCTTCTTCTGTTCGTAGCTGTCGATACGCTCCCGGATGCCGTCGGCCTCCTCGACCAGGGTTGCTTTCTTGTCCTCCAGGTCGGCCAGCTCGTCGGCGACCCGGTCGTACTCCTCGATGGCGCGCATGTTGACCGGCTCCAGGGCCTCCATCTCCCCGGTCAGGCGCTCTATCTCGGACTCGACGGTCTCGTGGTCGGGCACGTCCTCGGGGTCGTAGTCCCCGACCTGCGCTTCGAGTTCGTCTATCTCCCACTCCAGGCGCTCGCGGTCCTCGCGTTCGTCTTCCAGGTCGCGCTCGACATCGGTGACCTCCGACTGTTGCTCGTCGCGGGCCTCCTTTGCGGCCTGAAGGTCCTCGCGGAGGTCCTCGCGTTCGCCTTTGAGTTCGGCGAGCTCGTCTTCGAGCGCTTCGACCTCGGCTTCTTTCTCCGCTTTCAGTTCCTGTTTCTCCGTGACTTGCTCTTCCAGCTCCGCAATCGTCTCCTCCTTCTCGGCCTTGCGGTTCTGGGCGGCCTCGATGTCGTCGTGGAGCTCCTCGATGGCGTCTTCGGCGTACTGTTTCTCCAGTTGCAACTCGTTGAGCTCCGCGTCGAGGTCGTCCTCGCGGTCCTCCAGTGCGTCTATCTCCCCCCGTATCGCCTCGCGCTCGTCGGTCAGGTCCGGCAGCTCGGAGTCCTGGACCTCCGCCTCTAGTTCCTCGATATCGGACTCGATGTCGGCGATGGCGTCGTTGGCCGCTTCGATGTCGGCCTCCAGCTCGTCCATCTCGTCGGCGACAGAGTCGCGCTCGGCGGCGATCTCCTCGATGGCCGCCTCCAGGTCGTCGATGCGCTCCCGTGTCTGTTCGAGTTCGGCCTGCTTGCGCTCGATACTGGCCTCGATGTCGCGGACCTGCTCGGTCGCGTCGGACTCGCGGTCGCGGGCGTCGTCGAGTCGCTCCTCCACGTCCCGCAGCTCCTCGCGCACGTCGGCGCGCTCGTCCTCCAGTTCCTGAATACGGGTCGCGACGCGCTCCAGCTGACCGGCCCCGCCCGAAAAGGAATACCGGGTGCCCGAGGAGGAGCCGCCGGTCATCGCGCCGCTCTTCTCGACCAAGTCGCCCTCTAAGGTGACCATGCGGTAGTCGCCCATCAGCTCCCGCGCCGTCTCCATCGTGTCGACGATGACCGTATCGCCAAGCACGTACGAGAAGACGCCCGCGTACTCGGGGTCGAAGTCGACGAGGTTGTAGGCGAAATCGATGACGCCTTCTTGGTTTGGCAGCGTCGGCAGCGAGCGGTGCTGCATCTGCGTAATCGGCAGGAAGGTCGCCCGGCCGGCATTGCGCGATTTCAGGTACTCGATACAGGACTGGCCGACGCCGTCGTCGTCGACGACGACGTGGGCGAGCCGCCCGCCGGCGGCGGTCTCACAGGCGGTGGCGTACTCGGCGGAGACCCCGCCCAGCTGCCCGACGGTCCCGTGGACGCCCTCGCGGCCGGCGTTGAGAATCGCCGTCACTGCACGGCCATAGGAGGAGTCCCCGTCCTGGCCCGCCTTCGCCTCCAGTTCGGCGTACTCCTGTTGCTTGGCGCTTATCTTGTCCTCCAGGCTATCGAGGTCGGACTGGAGCTCCCGTTTCTCGGCCCGGAGGTCGTCGACGACCTCGCCGATGGTTCCCTTGTTCTTCTCGGCTTTCTCCAGTTCGGTCTCTAAGTCCTCTATTTCGGCTTCGAGGTCCGGAATCTCCGCCTCCGCGTCCTCGATTGCCTCGCGTTTCTCGTCTTCCTCGTTGGAGCGCCGGCGGGCCTCATCGAGCAGGCGGTCCTGCTCTCGCTGGAGGTCGTTGCGCTCGGTCTTCCGTTTCTCCAGCTCGTCGCGTTTCGCTTCGAGTTCGTCCTTTATCTCCTCGAACTCCTCGCCGATATCGTCGATTCGGCTCTGTACGTCGGCCAGTTCGCTCTCCTTGCTCGCGATATCGGCTTTGACGTTTGACTTCTCGACTTTCGTCTCGCGGATGTCGCTTTCGAGTTCGTCGATGGTCTCTTGCTTGCGGTCTATCTGGACGAACGCCTGTCGGCGCTCGTTTTCCGCGGCCTCGGCGGCTTGCTGGGCGCTCGCGATTTTGTCTTCCAGCCGCGAGATATCGCCCTTTATCTCCTCGATGTCGCGCTTGATGGCGAGCTGTTCGTCCTCGCCCTTGCGCTCTATCTCGCCGTTTAGCTCGTGGAGCTCGTCTTCCAGCCGGACGACCTTGCCCTGCCTGCTGTCCAGCTCTTCCTGTAGCTCGGCGAGCTCGCTTTCCAGCGCCTCGATGGCGGCCTCCGTCTCGGCCAGCTCCTCGCGTTTGTCCTCCAGCTCGGCCGCTTTCCGATACCCCTCGTACTCCTCTTTCTCGTCCCGTAGCTCCTGGTACTGCAGCGCCGTCTCCCGCTCGTCTTCGAGCTGGTCGAGCCGGTCCTGTTTCTCCTCGATGCGGAGTTCGGCCTCGTCGATGCGCTCCTGTACGACCGCCAGTTCCTCGAAGGCGTCCTCTTTTTTCTGGTCGAACTGCGCGACGCCGGCGATCTCGTCGATTATCTCCCGCCGGGAGCCGGCGGTCATGTTGATTATCTCGGTCACGTCGCCCTGCATCACGACGTTGTACCCCTCCGGGGTCACGCCGGCCTGGGCGAGTAAGTCCTGGATGTCAGAGAGGTTGACCGAGCGACCGTTGATGTAGTAGTAGGAGTAGTAGTTGTCCTCGGTCTCCTTGACCCGGCGTTTGATGGATATCTCGTCGACGTCGCCGACGTCTTCGGTTCCGGCGGTGTTGACGACCTGCGCGCGGGAGACGGTCCGGTCATCGTTGGCGAGGATGACCTCGACGCTGGCCTCGCGCTCGCCGCTGTACTCCACGTCCTCGTCGGCGTGGCCGGGGTTGTAGATGAGGTCGGTCAGCTTCTCCGCGCGGATGCCCGACGTGCGAGCGAGTCCGAGCGCAAAGAGGACCGCGTCGATGATATTAGACTTTCCCGACCCGTTCGGACCCGAGATAGTGGTAAAGTCCTCGTAGAACGGGATTCGGGTCTTGCGCCCGAAGCTCTTGAAGTTGTCGAGGACGAGCTCTTTGATGTGCATACGGTGAGAGGGGCCGCCCGTCTAGGCCACGATGATGTCGGAGCCGGAGTCCTCGTCCGTCTCCGACTCGGCGTCGGCCTCGGGGTCGGCGGTGTTGTCAGACTCCTCGGGAGCCTCAGTGTTAGATGTACCGGCCTCGGGCGTCGCCGTGTCGCCCCCGGCCTCGGGAACCAGAATCTCGCTCTCGGTCGAGGTGGACTCCGTGGCGTCGTTGGCCGACGGCTCCTCGGACTGGCGTTCGGTCCGCTCCTCGCCCGCCTGTTCGGGCGGCGCCCGGCTGAACCCGTTTTGCTCGTCGACGGTGTTTTCCAGCTCGCGGATTCGGACCTTGCACTCGACCAGCTCGTCGGTCAGCCCCTCGACGGAGGCTTCCAGTTCCTGAACGCGCGTTTCCAGTTCCTCGACGCGGTTGCCACACATATGCCACACAGTGACGGTCCGCCCACATAAACGTGCGTCAGACAACAGTTCGGATTCCGATAGATAGCGTGTTTGCGTGCGCTGGCGGATATTCGAGCGTGTCGCGGGGTGATGGCTCGGTGGTCGGATACTGTCGCTATCTGGAGTGGAAACGCGGGGTAGTAACTGGGTACCATATCGTCGCAGTGGTCAGTGGTGCGAATCGGACTGCCGACAGCCAGAAAGCCCCGACCTGTTCGACTCGGGGGCCTCGCTGCGGTCCTCGCTCACTTCGTTCACTGTGGTCCTTGCGTCGTCCGCCATCGTCGAACAGGTCGCCCCTTTCAGCCCCACCCGTAGCCGGTTGGTCAAACAGTACTGGGTGGGGCTGAAAGGGGCGGCTGGCTTCGGGAACCCCGACGATGCAAGCACCGCAGGAACGAACAGAGTGAGTGACGAGGAGCGCAGCGAGTCGCGGGACCGAAGCCAGCCGGGGCTTTCTGGCTGTTAGCAACACTGTGGACTAGAACCGGTGAGAGACCGTTTTGGTACTCAATGTCGTCACACACTCCCACAGCCACCACAGCTAGGGGTCGTTACGCTTTAGCCGGCGGCCGTCGAACCACGGGTAATGACTGCACAAGCCGCCGAGTCCGGCGAGCTCGCGGCCGTCATCGGGCTGGAGGTCCACGTCCAGCTGGAGACGGAGACGAAGATATTCTGTGGCTGTTCGACCGAGCCCAGCGAGGAGCCAAACACCAACACCTGTCCGGTCTGTCTGGGGCTGCCAGGGGCGCTGCCGGTGGTCAACGAGGGGGCCGTCGAGGCCGCCGTCAAGGTCGGCAAGGCCATCGACGCCGACATCCCCGAGGAGACGGCGTTCCACCGGAAGAACTACTACTACCCCGACCTGCCAAAGAACTTCCAGATAACCCAGTACGACTCCCCCATCTGCCAGGACGGCGAACTGGAGTTCGCCGTCGAGGGTGAGCGCCGGGCGGTCGACATCCGGCGGGCCCACCTGGAGGAAGACCCCGGCTCCATCAAGCACGTCCGCGACGGGAGCGGGCCACTCGAATCCCGCACCACGTCCATCGAGCGGGCCGACTACACGCTCGTCGACTACAACCGCGCGGGCACGCCGCTGATGGAGATCGTCACGGAGCCGGACTTCCGCGCACCCGGTGAAGTCCGGGCCTTCCTCGAAAAGCTGGAGGAAGTACTGGAATATCTGGGCGTCTTCGACGCGACCCGCGACGGCAGCCTGCGCATCGACGCGAACCTCTCGATGGTCGACGCCGACGAGGTCGGCGAGGACGGCCACATCGACGAGTCGGTGCTCGAAGACGCCAACCGCACGGAGGTCAAGAACATCTCCAGCCACAAGGGCGCCGAGAAGGCCCTGGCCTTCGAGGAGTCCCGCCAGCGCAAGCTCGTCCAGTCCGGGCGCGCGGTGGAACAGGAGACGCGCCACTTCAACGAGACCCACGGCAACACCGTCTCCATGCGCTCGAAGGAGGAGGAGAAAGACTACCGGTACTTCCGCGAGGCCGACATCCCGCCGCTGCAGGTGTCGGGCTGGAAAGACGAGATATCGATTCCGGAACTGCCCGACGCCCGCCGCGAGCGGTTCGTCGCCGAGTACGGGCTCAGCGACGAGGCCGCCTCGAAGCTCACCAGCACGAAGCAGGTCGCGGACTTCTTCGAGAGCGTCGCCGAGCGGTTCGACGCCGACCTCGCCGCGACCTGGGTCGCCGACAACCTGCTTGGCGAACTCAACTACCGCGACATGTCCGTCACGGACATCGACGACCGCTTCGAGGAAGTGACCCGCCTCGTCGAACTCGTCGACGAGGACGAGATAACCGCCAAGAACGCCCACGAGACGGTGCTCCGGGAGATGCTCGACGAGGGCGACGACCCCGACACCATCGTCGAGCGGGAGGGGCTTGGCAAGACCTCCGGCGACGAGGTCCAAGGGGCCGTCGAGGAAGCCATCGACGAGAACCCCGACACCGTTTCCGACTACTACGACGGCGAGGACAACGCCCTGAACTTCCTGGTCGGCCAGGTGATGCAAAAGACCGGGGGGAGCGCCGACCCCGGCGAGGTCAACGGGCTCCTGCGTGAGGAGCTAGACGAGTAACCGCGGCTACGTCTCGCTGGCCTCGGTCCGGTCGCTGTTCTGTCGCTGTGTCTGTGTCACGACCGCCGGGTCCACCCGAAACAGCGCCGCGAAGATGACGACCGCGGCCGTCTCGACCAGCTTGATAGCGCCCTCGACCGGCTCGGTGTCGAAGTGCGAGAGGATGAGGAGGACGGTGTTTTGCTCCCCGTGGCTGTGGCCGCCGCCCGACGCGGGCGCCGAGAACCCGTCGGCGAGGAAGGCGCCGTGGCCGGTGGCGTGCCAGAAGACCCAGGCGGCGATTGAACCGACCAGCACGAGCGCGGCCCCGGCGTACGCGGTCCGCAGGCTCACAACATCGAAGGTGACGAGATACGGGCCGGCAAGCAAAACCGCGCCGAGCGCGACAAAGAGGAACGGGCGCGGGTCCGGCGGGACGCCGGTCCCGAAGGCGTTGAGATAGACGAGGCTTCGCGGGAACCCCCACCAGAGGTGGTACGCCGCCGTGACGAAGACGAGCGCGAGGGCGACCCCGCGGAGGATGCGGGCAGTCCGTCTGTCCATAGTGGGACTGCGGGACACGTCGTCAAGAGCCCATCGAACGCGTTTCCGGAACTTCTCGCGCCTACGCGAACGCCGCGCGTGCGCCCTCACGCCCGCGCTGTCGTCCGATTTCCCGAAAGTCTTTAGAACGCCTCCGAGCGTAGCGACCCCTAATGAGTACGACAGGTGGTGTCCGATGGAGCTGATAATCACGGAGAAGGACAACGCCGCCCGCCGCATCGCCGAAATCCTTTCGGAGGGAAGCGCCGAGGCCGAGCGGCGAAACGGGGTCAACGTCTACCGGTGGGGAACCAAGCGCGTCGTCGGCCTGTCGGGTCACGTCGTCGGCGTCGACTTCCCGCCCGAGTACAACGACTGGCGCGACGTCGAGCCGGTCGAGCTCATCGACGCCGAGGTCACGAAGGAGGCGACCCAGGAGAACATCGTCACGACGCTCAAACAGCTCGCTCGCAAGGCCGAAAGCGCCGTCATCGCCACTGACTACGACCGCGAGGGGGAACTCATCGGGAAGGAGGCCTACGAGCTCATCCGCGAGGAGACGGACGTGCCCGTCTCACGCGTGCGCTTTTCGTCCATCACCGAGCGCGAGGTCCGGGAGGCCTTCGCCGAGCCCGACGAGATAGATTTCGACCTCGCGGCCGCGGGCGAGGCCCGACAGATTATCGACCTCGTCTGGGGCGCGGCGCTGACTCGCTTTCTCTCTCTCTCCGCGCGCCAGCTTGGCGATGACTTCATCTCCGTCGGTCGGGTCCAGTCGCCGACGCTGAAGCTTATCGTCGACCGCGAGCGGGAGATTCAGGCCTTCGACCCGGAAGATTACTGGGAGATATTCGCCGACCTCACGAAAGCCGAGTCGACCTTCGAGGCCCAGTACTTCTACGACGACGACGGGAGCGAGGCCGAACGCGTCTGGGACGAAGACGACGCCGACGCCGCCTTCGCCGACCTCTCGGGGGCCGAGGCGGCGACCGTCACCGGCGTCCGCCGGCGCACCCGCACGGACAGCCCGCCGACGCCGTTCAACACGACGGCCTTTATCTCGGCGGCGGGTTCCCTTGGGTACTCCGCCCAGCGGGCGATGTCCATCGCCGAGGAGCTGTACACCGCGGGCTATATGACCTACCCGCGCACGGACAACACCGTCTACCCCGAGGACTTAGAGGAAGACGAACTGCTGGACGCCTTCGTCAGCTCGCCCGACTTCGGCGAGGACGCCGAGTCACTGCTCGAACAGGACGAGATCGTCGCCACCGAGGGCGACGAGGAGACCACCGACCACCCGCCCATCCACCCGACCGGCGAGCTCCCCTCGAAGTCCGAGCTCTCCGAGGACGAGTGGGAGGTGTACGAACTCGTCGTCCGGCGCTTTTTCGCGACGGTCGCCGAGCCCGCCACCTGGGAACGCCTGCGCGTGGTCGCCGAGGCCGCCGGCCGCTCGCTGAAGGCAAACGGTAAGCGCCTGGTCGAACCGGGCTATCACGCCGTCTATCCGTACTCCAGCGCCAGCGAGAACCACGTCCCCGACGTCGAGGAGGGCGAGCAGTTGGCGATGACCGACGTACGCCTGGAAGACAAACAGACCCAACCGCCCCGACGCTACGGCCAGTCGCGGCTCATCGAGACCATGGAGAAAAAGGGGCTCGGGACCAAGAGCACGCGGCACAACTCCATCGAGAAGCTGTACGACCGCGGGTACATCGAGGGGGACCCGCCGCGACCGACGACACTCGCCATGGCCGTCGTCGAGGCCGCCGAGGAGTTCGCCGACCGCGTCGTCAGCGACGACATGACCGCCCAGTTGGAGGAAGACATGACCCGCATCGCCAACGGCGAGGCGACGCTTGAGGACGTGACCGACGAGTCCCGCGAGATGCTCCAGCGGGTGTTCGAGGAGCTGGCCGACTCCCGCGAGGAGATCGGCGAACACCTCCAGGAGTCCCTGAAGGCCGACAAGACGCTCGGCCCGTGTCCCCAGTGTGGCGAGGCGATGCTCGTCCGGCGCTCCCGACAGGGCTCCTACTTCGTCGGCTGTGACGGCTTCCCCGACTGCCGGAATACGCTCCCCCTCCCCTCCACCGGCGAGCCGCTGGTGCTGGACGAGGAGTGCGAAGAACACGAGATGCACCACGTGAAGATGCTGGCCGGCCGGGACACGTTCGTCCACGGCTGTCCCCGCTGTGAGGCCGAGAAGGCCGACGAGAGCGAGGACGAAGTCATCGGTCCGTGTCCGGACTGCGGTGTGGAACACGACGGGGAACTGGCTATCAAGCACCTCCGGTCGGGCTCCCGGCTGGTCGGCTGTACGCGCTACCCCGACTGCGAGTACTCGCTGCCCCTGCCCCGCAACGGCGACATCGAGGTGACCGACGAGTTCTGCGACGAGCACGACCTCCCCGAACTCGTCGTCGACCCCGACAGCGACGACCCGTGGGAGCTTGGCTGTCCCATCTGTAACTTCGAGGAGTACCGCGCCAGAAACGCCATCGAGGAACTGGAGGACCTGAGCGGCATCGGCGGCGCGACCGCCGAGAAGCTGGAAGCCGCCGGCGTGGACTCTCTGGAGGCGCTCCGGGAGGCCGATGCCGACGTCGTCGCCACCGAGGTCCAGGGCGTCAGCGCGAGCCAGGTCCGCGACTGGCAGACCGAGCTGGAAGCCTGAGACCGCCGGCCGTTACCCGTGAGGCCGGCAGTGAGTCCCTACCGCTCTAGCTTCACTGTCTCGCTCGCGGCCGCGATCAGCCGCTCGATGCTGTCACGCAGGCCCACGTACTCCCGCTCGAAGTTCGTCTCCTGTTGCAGCGCCTGTCGCTTGGCGCGTTCCTGCGTGTACCAGTCGCTCATCGTGCCCTCTTCGACCCGCTTCTCGTAGTCCGCCGGGAGGTCGTAATCGTGTCTCGCCATTGCTGTCTTGGTCTGGAGACCGGTCACCCGCATGGCTCGGCCGGCGCTGCTCGCCGCCCAGTTTAGGTTCCGGCCACTTTTCGATTTTTGTTTAGACGTGTGTCTTCTAAAGTCTTTTTCTACACTATTTTTGTCCCATAGTACCCTGAGAAATTGGACTGCCTCCCAGACGAAAAGAGACGAATCCGGAGCGGCTGCCCGTGGGCTATAGCTGTAAGTGCGACGTCGAACCTGGCCCATCGTCGTCGTCGATACCGCCCTCGTGGGTGAACTCGTAGTCGTCGTCGATGAGGAAGACGGTGCCGTGGCGCTCGGCGATATCGATATCGGACAGCGTCGTCCCGGCGGCCTCGCCGTTGTCGCAGTCGCCCCCGCAGGCGTCGAACAGCGAGCCGTGGCGGGGACAGATAATCTCCCCGTCGCGCATCGGTACCCCGCGGCCGGTGTCGAAGCGCTGGTTCTCGTGCGTGCAGCGGTTGACCCACGCCTCGACGCCGTCCTCGCAGGGCACCACGAGTATCTCCTCCGGGTCGCCGTAGGGGTCCTCGGCGGTGAACAGGTACGAGCCGTCGTCGTGGACCTGCTCGACAGTGGTCAGCTGGTGCATGTGTCCGGCCAGTGCCGGGAACGGCTAAGCGGTGACGGTCGCCCGACTCTGCGGGGCACCGTCGCCCCGGCCCCAGAGGGGCCACAGCCGCCCAGCGGACGGTACGCTTACCGGCCCGGCGTCGGACCCCGGCGGCGCCACAGCGCCGAATCCGCCCATTCGAAGCCGTTATGCCCACAGGCGAACGTCCCATCCGTATGAGCGACTGGGCGGACTGGGACCACATCACCAAAATCGACCCGGACAAGACACTGTACGCCGACGAGACCTACGAGGACGTGGCCGCTACGGGCACCGACGCCATCGAGGTCGGCGGCACGACCGGCATGACCGAGGAGAAGATGAAGCGGGTCGTCGACGCCTGTGGCAAACACGACATCCCCGTCTACATCGAGCCGTCGAACCCCGCGTCGGTCGTCCACAGCGACCGCCACGACGGCTACCTGATTCCGGTGGTGATGAACGCCGGCGACGTCACCTGGATCACCGGCGCCCACAAGGAGTGGATTCGCATCGACGACGACATTGACTGGTCCCGGACCTTCACCGAGGCCTACATCGTGATGAACCCCGATGCCTCCGTCGCCACCTACACGCAGGCAAACTGCGACCTAGACGCCGATGAAGTGGCCGCCTACGCCGAGGCCGCCGAACACCTGCTTGGCCAGGAGATAGTCTACGTCGAGTACTCGGGGATGCTCGGCGACACCGAGAAAGTCGCCGCCGCGGCCGACATCCTCGACGATGCGACGCTGTTCTACGGCGGCGGCATCCACGACTACGACTCCGCCCGACAGATGGCCGAACACGCAGACACCGTCGTCGTCGGTGACCTGGTCCACGACGAGGGGGCCGACGCCGTACGCGAGACCGTCGAGGGCGCACAGGACGCGAAAGCGGCTAAGCCGACCGAGTAAGCGGTCCCCGGTTCAGGGCTCGCTGCGCTCACTGTTCGCGTTCCCGAGGTGGCTCGCTACGCTCGCCACCTCGCACCTGCTCCGCGGCTCACTGCGTTCGCCGCGTCGCTTTCGAGATGCTTCCCTTCGGTCACCATCTCGCACAGAAAGACTGTCCTTAAGTCCGGGGACTCAGAATCCAATCCCATGGACGACCGCACTTACACCGCAGACGCCGAGCCGGGCGACCACGTCACCGCGGCCGGCTGGGTCCACGAGATCCGCGACCTCGGTGGTATCGCTTTCCTCATCCTCCGGGACACGACCGGGAAGATTCAGGTCAAGTTCGAGAAAGACGAGATGGACGAGGACCTCGTCGAAACCGGGCTGGGCGTCCAGCGCGAATCGGTCATCTCGGTCACGGGCGAGGTCGAGGAAGAGCCACGCGCCCCGACCGGCGTCGAGGTCACGCCCGAGAGCGTCGAGGTCATCTCGGAAGCCGACCCGGAACTGCCGCTCGACCCCTCCGGCAAGGTCGACGCCGAACTCCCGACGCGGCTGGACAACCGGACGCTGGACCTCCGGAAAGAGGAGGTCAAGGCCATCTTCGAGATCCGCGCCGAAGTGCTGCGCTCGGTGCGTGAGGCCTTCCGCGAGCTGGGGAGTACGGAGATCAACACGCCGAAAATCGTCGCCACCGGTACCGAGGGCGGCACCGAGCTGTTCCCCATCACGTACTTCGGGCAGGAAGCGTTCATGAACCAGAGCCCGCAGCTGTTCAAGCAGCTGATGGTCGGCTCCGGGCTGGAGCGGGTCTTCGAGATCGGCCCGATCTTCCGCGCCGAGGAACACAACACGCCCCGCCACCTCAACGAGGCGACCAGCATCGACTTCGAGTCAGCCTTCTACGACCACACCGAGGCGATGGACGCCTGCGAGCACGTCGTCAAGTCCGCCTACGAGGGCGTGGCGGAGAACTGCGCCGACGAACTGGAAGCGCTGGGCCTCGACGAGGAGTTCGAGGCGCCCGAGGGCGAGTTCCCGCGGCTCACCTACCAGGAGGCCTTAGACGAGATCAACGCCACCGGCGAACTCGACGAGCCGCTGGTCTGGGGCGACGACCTCTCGACGGAGGCCGAGCACGTCCTCGGACAGGAGGTCGGCGAGCACTACTTCATCACCGACTGGCCCAGCGAGATCAAGCCGTTCTACATCAAAGACCACGACGACGACGAGGAGATATCGACCGGCTTCGACATGATGCACCCGTCGATGGAGCTGGTCTCGGGCGGCCAGCGCGAACACCGCTTCGACCGCCTCGTCGAAGGGTTCGAACAGCAGGGGCTCGACCCCGAGGCGTTCGACTACTACACCAAGATGTTCAAGTACGGCATGCCACCCCACGCCGGCTGGGGGCTCGGTGGCGAGCGCCTGGTCATGACGATGCTCGGGCTCGAGAACATCCGCGAGGCCGTCCTCTTCCCGCGAGACCGTCAGCGCCTGTCTCCGTAGAGTCGCTCTGTCTCGCAGCGGTTCGAGACCGTCAGCGCCTGTCTCCGTAGAGTCGCTCTGTCTCGCAGCGGTTCGAGACCGTCAGCGCCTGTCTCCGTAGAGTCGCTCTGTCTCGCAGCGGTTCGAGACCGTCAGCGCCTGTCG